>NZ_JBBMFJ010000003.1:0-177281 GCF_040096075.1 Ventrimonas faecis | reverse complement strand
GCAATCTTACCCTCATGCGAAACCTTATATGTGATTTCTATTCGTCAGACCAGAGATTTGCCCGTGGTTAGTCTGTTTCCACATCCGGCTTCCTTCAGATTCCACCTCACGATGGACACCCTTGCCTTCGGCTATATCCTTCCCACTACCGGGTGGATTCGGGACTTGCACCCGTTAGAAACGTGCGCCGCCGGGCGCACGTAAAGACAGAAAATGCCCGGAGCGAAACGCTCCGGGCATTTTCTTATATCACTTTATAAAATTTATCTCTCGTCGGTATCCCAGTTGTGGTATACAGCCTGTACATCATCGTCGTCGTCCAGAAGGTCTAACAGACGGTTCATGTACTTGATGTCGTTTTCGTCGGTCAGTTCTACCCAGGTCTGCGGGATCATGGTAACGTCAGCTTCCATCATCGGGATGCCATCTTTCTCCAGGGTCTCACGAACGGCACTGAAATCGTCCGGATCGGTGATGATCTCGAAGCTGTCCTCTTCCTCGGAGAAGTCCTCTGCGCCTGCGTCTAAAGCCATCATCATTAACTCATCTGCGTCAAGGTCGCACTCTTCCTTGTCGATGATGATCTGGCCCTTCTTATCAAACATGAAGGATACGCTGCCCTGGGTACCGATGTTACCGTTTCCCTTGGTGAACGCGCTTCTTACGTTTGCTGCGGTACGGTTCTTGTTGTCGGTTAAGGTGTCAACGATGACTGCAACACCGCTCGGGCCGTAACCCTCGTAGGTCAGTACTTCGTAGTTTACGGAGTTTGCATCGCCTGCTGCCTTCTTGATACCGCGGTCAATGGTGTCGTTCGGCATGTTGTTTGCTTTTGCCTTCGCGATGACATCACGAAGCTTGCTGTTGTTCGCCGGATCCGGGCCACCCTCTTTTACTGCTACGGCAAGCTCACGGCCGATGACGGTAAAGATTTTTCCCTTTGCTGCATCATTTCTCTCTTTTTTGTGCTTGATATTGGCAAATTTAGAATGTCCTGACATAAAATAACGCTCCTTACTTTAAACTTTCTCTTTTCGTCCTGAAAAAACATCTTTTCTATTTTAACACTATTTTTCTTCTCTTGCAAGAGCCTGCGACAATTTCGTTACCCGAACAGAATGAATCATCTTGTTTTCCACCTTCAGCACGCAGAACCGGTACCCCAGATACTGAATCTCCGGCTGCTCGTCATCCCCCGGGATGCGGTCCAGGCGGGAAATGAGAAGGCCGTTGATGGTATCGTAATTCTCCAGATCTTCCTCCGGGAAGGTGATGCCCAGCTCCTCCTGTGCCTCATCGAGAGGTGTCATGCCGCTCATGATCAGGGCATCTCCCTCACCGCGGACAATGTACTGCTCATCCACATCGTACTCATCCAGGATGTTGCCCACGATCTCCTCCAGAATATCTTCCATGGTGACAATTCCGGCAGTCTGGCCGTACTCGTCAATCACGATTTCCATGTGGATCTTCTGGGACTGCATCTCTTTGAATAGAGAATTGATATTGCGGGTCTCCGGAATGAAATGCGCCGGCCGCAGAACGCCCGGTACATTGGCAATCTCCATGCGTGATTCCTGCAGATTTTCCGCATGGAACAGCACATCCCGCATATGTACGGTACCGATGATGTCGTCCAGATCTTTTCCGTAGACCGGATATCTGGAATTTTTTGCCTCCTTTAAAACAAAGTGGGCGGCTTCCCTTAAAGTCATGGAACCGTCTAACGCCACAATGTTCTTGCGGTGGGTCATGATATCACCGGCTTCTTTGTCATCGAACTCGAAGATATTGGTGATCATCTCGGCTTCGCTGGACTCCAGTACGCCCTGCTCATGGCCTTCGTTGACCATATCCATAATATCTTCTTCTGTTACATTTTCCTGTCTGGACTTTATAAATTTCCAGATTGCAAAGCCTGCTGCCAGGAAAAGCAAAACCACGCCTGCCAAAAGGATCAGGCGCGAATAACCATCGTCCATACTGATCTTGTTATCTCCTTCTTTTCTCTTTTGTATACACTATACTTCTTCCTGATTGTACGAAACTTCCGCCATTTCGTCAAGGCGTAACAACGCATTTGCCTGTTTTCCGCCGGAGAAAGGCTCTTTTGATTCACAGCGAACTATGTAGTCAGCTCCAGACTCACCCGAAGGGCCTGGTTCACCTGCTCTAACAGTTCATCGTCAATATGGCAGATCCGCTCTTTCAGCCGCTGCTTGTCAATGGTGCGCAGCTGCTCTAAGAGGATCACGGAATCCTTGATCATGTCGCTTTTTCTTGCGGACAGTTCCACATGCGTCGGCAGTTTGGCCTTATTCATGCGGGACGTAATGGCAGCGCAGATTACGGTAGGGCTGTGGCGGTTTCCCACATCGTTCTGGATGATGAGCACCGGCCGCACGCCTCCCTGCTCCGAGCCTACCACCGGCCGCAGGTCTGCATAATAAATATCGCCTCGTCTGATAATCACAGTTTCACACTCCGTCACTGGTTTTCAAAGGTAGTATTGCCCTCTGCCAGGCGGCGTATACACGGCTGCCCGTTTTTCTTCTCTATGATTATCCTATTCCGCGAAGCAGTCCATCGTTCCCACTACCTTACCATTCCGGTAGTAAACCCGGGGCACACGTTTTCCGATGTCGCAGACCATCTCATAGTGGAATCCTCCGCAAAGCTCCGCCAGACGCTCCATGGTGATTTCCTCATCCCCGTCTTTTCCGATCAGAGTCACCGGTGTATCCACATCAACACCCGGGATATCGGTTACATCTACCATAAACTGGTCCATGCAGACACGGCCAAGGATTGGCGCGCGCTTTCCACAGATCAGCACATATCCGCGGTTGGATAAGCTCCTCGGATAACCGTCTCCATATCCCACCGGCACGGTAGCTACACGCATGGTGCGCTCCGTCACATAAGTGCCGCCGTAGCTGATCTCCTCGCCCGGCCCGATCTCCTTCACATAGGTAACAAAGGATTTCAGTCCCAGAGCCGGTTTTAACGGTACCCTATCCTTCTGCACCTCATCCGACGGATACATGCCGTAAATGGTGATGCCGGCCCGGACATAATTTAAGTTTGCCTCCGGCAGGTCAATGATACCCGCGCTGTTGGAGCAGTGCTTCATGGGAATCTCAATCCCACGCGCTTTCAAAAGCTCCACAAAATGCAGGTAACGGCCAAGCTGGGTCATGGCAGAATTTTTTTCCGTCTCATCGGCTCTGGAAAAATGGGTAAACAGCCCCTCGATTTCTATGCCCGGAAGCTTTCCGATGGCTGCTGCCAGGTCTGCTCCCGCTTCATCAGCCTCCATGCCAATGCGGCGCATGCCGGTATCCAGAGCCAGATGGATCTTCGCGGTTTTCTTCAGTCTCACAGCCATGTCTGACAGCGGTTTTGCCTGTTCCATCGTAAAGATGGCCGGGCGGATTTCCTCCTCAATGAGCTCCTGATAGCGGGATGGATGGGTCACGCCCAGGATCAGGATCATCTTTCTGATGTCATTGCGGCGCAGCAGCATGGCTTCATCTGCCGTTGCTACCGCATAACCATCCACGTAATCCTCAATGGCCTCTGCTACCGGAACGGAACCGTGTCCGTAAGCATCGGCCTTAATCACGCCGATCATTCCTGTTTTCTGGTCAATATTTCTGCGCATGGACTCCATGTTAAAGGCGATGGCGTCCAGATCCACCGGTGCGTAAACCCGTGTATACTGCATGTGATTCATATTTTTACTCTGTTCCTCGTTTCTGTCTTTTTTACCGTTTTTATATTTCTTTTAAAATGCTGTCTGCCACATCTGTGGCCAGCACGCTGTTCTCTCCATACGCTGCTGCCGCATACTGTCCGGCGTGGCCATGTACATACACACCGAAGGCCGCTGCCTCTGTGCATTCCATACCGCGGGCTAAAAGCCCGGCGATCACGCCGGTGAGCACATCCCCGGAACCGCCCTTTGCCATGGCGCTGCAGCCGCTCCGGTTGATCCAGGCAGCACCGTCCTTATCTGTCACTACCGTGACTGCGTCCTTCAGCACGCAGACGGTTCCATAGCGGGCGCTGTAGGCCCTTGCCTCTCCCAGCGGATCCTTCTTCAGATCCGCGATGGGGACCGAAGTCAGGCGGCTCATCTCGCCCATATGCGGCGTAATGATGATGTTCTCTGTAAAATACCGGGTCAGATACGGGTGGGCCGCCACGCAGTTTAAGCCGTCCGCGTCCAGCACAACCGGAACGTACGCGTCCGACAGTACAGTCTCCAGCAGATATTCCGTATAGGGTTCCTGCCCCAGTCCCGGTCCGGTCACGATCACATCAGCCCAGGCGCATTCCTGCTCCAGGATGTTCTGCATGGCTTCCTCGTCTTCCGGGTCATAGCAGCTAACAATGGCCTCAGGAAGCTGGGTCTGCAGAACCTGCCGGTTTTCCTGTACCGTCAGGATCTTTACCAGCCCGGCCCCGGTGCGGTAGGCACCAAGAGCGGAAAAATAAGCCGCTCCGCTCATGCCGCGGCTGCCCGCGATAACCAGCACCTTTCCAAACGTGCCTTTATTGCCATCCGGACGGCGCCTTGGAAGCCAGGTCAGATCCCCAGGCGTGATCACCTTTGCGTCCCAGCCGCTCTTAAGCAGACTGGCCTCAGGAAATCCGATATCGGCCACCACAAGTTTTCCCGCATACTGTCTGCCCGGATCAAGAAGCAGTCCGGTCTTTGCGTAACCAAACGTCACCGTAACATCGGCCTCCAGGGCAATCCCCATGACCTCGCCGGTGGTGCCGTGAATGCCGGATGGTGTGTCCACCGCAATGATTCCGGCCCCATACTGTTCCCGCATGGACTCAAGCATTTCCAGTACTTTCCGGTATTCACCGCCGATTTCCCGGCCAAGGCCGATGCCAAACACCGCATCCAGTATGATGTCACACGGCGCTTCTTTGTATTCTGACACCCTGCTCTGCGCAAGATTCAGATTTGCCGCAATCCGTTTCTGCGCCTTCATCTCTTCCGAATCATGTTCCGGATTGCCGGCAAACAAAAGGACGGTCTCATATCCACGTCCCTGCAGGATACGTCCCGCGGCAACACCATCTGCCCCGTTGTTTCCGGTACCACACACAGCCAGGATCCGGGCCTTCTTTCCAAGATTCCGTTCTGCGGCCATATGCTCTGCGGCTTCTGCCACGGCGAGTGCTGCCCGTTCCATAAGTACCATGGACGGAATGCCGATCCCGTGTATGGTGTTCTGATCGATTGCTTTCATCTGCTGCGCCGTTACAGCGTAATCCATGTTCTGTCTCCTCTCTGAGCCCGCACGCTCTCCTGTAAAGGGTGGATCGAAACTCAAAAAACCGGCAGGCAGGAGAACTTATATTGTCCCCGCCTGTCGGCTTTTACCCCTGTTACACTCTGCCTCTAGGATTCCCCGCGAGCCTTCCTTTCCTCTTCCTTTTTCCGGTCCTGCATGCTGCAGACACGGTAGGACAGACGCATCAGACTCTCGGAAAGATGTACATTCTCAACTACAACATCATCTGGTACATTCAGGTCCACATGGGCAAAATTCCAGATTGCCTTGATTCCGGCATTCACCAGACGGTCTGCGATCTCCGGAGCCTTGGTCTTCGGAATGGTGAGCGCTGCCATCTGAACGTCATTGTCCTTGATGAACTGCTCCAGGTCGTCAACGCCCCGGATTTCAATACCGCGGACTACCAGGCCGATGAGTCTCGGGTTGATATCGAACATACCTTTGATGATGAAGCCGCGCTTTTCAAAATTCGCGTAATTCGCAATGGCCTGTCCCAGGTTTCCGGCACCGATGATGATCAGGTTATGCTGACGATCGATTCCAAGGATCTTGCCAATCTCTGTATACAGGTATTTTACGTTATAGCCATAGCCCTGCTGGCCGAATCCTCCGAAATTATTTAAATCCTGACGAATCTGGGAAGCAGTCACCTTCATCCGGGTACTCAGTTCATTGGATGAGATACGCTCTACACCTGATTCCAAAAGCTCTCCGAGATAACGGTAATACCGCGGAAGCCTTGTAATAACTGCTTTGGATATCTCTCTGTTTTCCATGCTGCACATCTCCTATACGTAAACTATTGTAGTCTATTATAACCGCTTGCGAAATCTATGTCAATGTTCAAACAATTCCTGAACAAAAAACACACAGAAAGCTCTTTACAAGTGCCAAATTCCTATATTATACTTGATAAGTCTTATAGTAGAAAACGTAACGAAATGGAGTTATCTATGATTTTATCATGCAATCACATAAACAAAGCCTTCGGCACGGATGAGATTCTGTCCGAAGTATCCTTTCATATAGAAGATCAGGAAAAGGCTGCCATCGTCGGCATCAACGGAGCCGGCAAGTCCACCCTGTTAAAGATCATTGTAGGAGAGCTTTCCGCAGACTCCGGCGAAGTCGTTCTCGCAAAGGGGAAAACCCTCGGCTACCTGGCACAGCACCAGGACCTGGACAGCAGCCGCACCATCTACGAGGAATTAAAAGAAGTCAAGCAGCCCATCATCGATATGGAACAGCAGATCCGCGAACTGGAGGTAAACATGCAGAACGCCTCCGGAGAAGATCTGGAGCAGATGCTTTCCACCTACAGCCGCTTAAGCCACACCTTTGAGCTGGAGAACGGCTACGCCTGGAAAAGCGAACTGACCGGTGTGTTAAAGGGCCTTGGCTTTACCGAGGACGAATTTGACAAAACCGTCTCCACCCTCTCCGGCGGCCAGAAAACCCGCGTATCCTTAGGTAAGCTTCTGCTCTCCCGCCCGGACATCATTCTCCTGGATGAGCCGACCAACCATCTGGACATGGAATCCATTGCCTGGCTGGAAACCTACCTGTTAAACTACAACGGAGCCGTCATCATCGTGGCCCACGACCGGTACTTCTTAAACCGCGTGGTCACCAAGGTGGTGGAGCTGGAGCAGGGCCACGCCTCCGTTTACCTCGGCAACTACACGGCCTACAGCGAGAAAAAAGCCATGATCCGCGCTGCCCAGATGAAGGCCTGGCTAAACCAGCAGCAGGAAATCAAACATCAGGAGGAGGTCATCACCAAGTTAAAATCCTTCAACCGGGAGAAATCCATCAAGCGGGCGGAAAGCCGTGAGAAAATGCTCTCCAAGATCCAGGTGCTGGACAAGCCCGCAGAGATCCAGGACGAGATGCGCATCAGCCTGGAGCCAAACATCGTGAGCGGGAACGACGTGCTTACCATCCGGGACTTAAGCAAATCCTTTGGCAGCACGCACCTGTTCTCCCATGTGGACATGGAAGTCAAACGCGGCGAGCGGGTAGCCATCATCGGCAACAACGGAACCGGAAAAACCACCATCTTAAAGATCATCAACGGCATGCTTCCGGCAGACTCCGGCACCATCACCTTAGGCTCCAAGGTCCACATTGGCTACTACGATCAGGAGCACCATGTCCTTCACATGGAAAAGACGGTGTTTGAGGAGGTGCAGGACGCTTACCCGAACCTGACCAACACCCAGGTCCGCAACATTCTGGCTGCCTTCCTCTTCACCGGGGACGATGTCTTCAAGCGTATTTCCGATTTAAGCGGTGGCGAGCGGGGCCGTGTTTCCCTGGCCAAGCTTATGCTCTCCGAAGCCAACTTCCTGATCCTCGATGAGCCGACCAACCATCTGGACATCACCTCCAAGGAGATTCTGGAGAACGCGTTAAAGAACTACACCGGAACTGTGCTCTACGTCTCCCATGACCGTTACTTCATCAACCAGACCGCCACCCGCATTCTGGAGCTGACCGGGCAGACCTTCTTAAATTACATCGGAAACTATGACTACTATCTGGAAAAGAAGGACCTCATGAAGGAGCTCTATGTAGATTCCGAGCATACCGAGCGTGACCGCGCCATCGGCACTGCGGCAGCCAACGGCAGTCTAAAGGCCACCGGTGTTCCGGGTATGGCAAAATCCGTGGCTGAAACCGAGGTCAAGCTGGACTGGAAAGCCCAGAAGGAAGAACAGGCCCGCATCCGCAAACGCCAGAATGACTTAAAAAAAGTCGAGGACGAGATCCATAAGCTGGAGACCCGCGACGGCGAAATCGACGAACTTCTCTCCCAGGAAGAAATCTACACCGATGTTGCCCGTCTTGTGGAACTGAATAACGAAAAAGAGTCCCTCCAGAAAAAACTGGAAGAACTCTATGAAGCCTGGGAGGAGCTGGCAGAATAATCTGCCGGCTCTTCTTTTTCTTTCTATATGTAATTTCTGTGGTTACTGTCCGTTCTCAATCTCATGAAACACACGGTCCAGCTCCGCAATCAGGTCTTTCACGTTCTCAATGCCCACAGACATCCGCAGGGTTGCATCGGTCAGGCCATTTTTCTCCTGAATTTCTTTCGGAACGTCTGCATGGGTCTGGGTGGTCGGATAGGTCAGAAGCGTCTCCACACCGCCAAGGCTTTCCGCAAACCGGATCATGCGCACTTTGCCGAGAATCCCCAGGGCAAAGTCCTTATTTTCCACCTGGAAGGTCAGCATCGCGCCGTATCCGCGGCTCTGGCGTTTCATGATCTCATGGCCCGGATGATCCTCAAAGCCCGGATAAATGACCTTCGTCACATGTTTCTGTGCTCTCAGCCATTTGGCAATCTCCATGGCATTCTCCTGGGAACGGTCCATGCGGATGCCCAGGGTCTTGATGCCGCGAAGTACCAGCCAGCAGTCAAACGGCGCAAGGCCTGCTCCGGTGGTCTTGATCAGGAAACGAAGCTTCTCGCTGATATCTTCACGTCCGGTCACCAGAAAACCGGCCAGTGTATCGTTGTGTCCCCCAAGGTATTTGGTACCGCTGTGCACGACAATGTCCGCGCCCAGATCCAGCGGATTCTGTAAATACGGAGATAAGAACGTATTATCCACGATGAGAAGAAGGCCATGGCGCTTTGCGATGGCAGAAAGCTCCGCAATGTCCACCACATTCATCATCGGGTTGGTCGGAGTCTCCACATAAATGGCCTTTGTATTGTCCTGAACATACGCCTCCACGTCTTCCCTCGCGCAGTCAATTCTGGAAAAGCAGATACCGTTTTTGGTGGATACATGGTCAAAAAGACGAATGCTGCCTCCGTAAAGATCGGAATCAATGATCAGATGATCTCCCGGCGCAAACAGCTCCATCAGCATGGTAATTGCTGCCATACCACTGGAAAACGCCAGCGCGTCCACACCGTTTTCGAGGGATGCCACCACCTTCTCCAGATGTTCTCTGGTCGGGTTCTGCAGTCTGCTGTAATCAAAGCCGGTACTCTGTCCAACTGCCGGATGCGCGTAAGTCGCGGTCTGATAGATCGGATAGCTGATAGATCCGAAATGCTGAATGGAAGCCTCATCTTCTTCCAGATGAATACACTTTGTCTCAATCTCTCTTTCCATATGCTCTTTTGTATCTCCTATCTGTTTGATAGGTTTATTATCACCGACTCTGCCGGATTTGTCAATACCCGTTACTGTTCACACGTTGTGCAAACAGTAACGGGATTTTGCCGATGCTTCGCATTCCAAATCGGCAAAATCTGCTACCACCACTGTATCATACGGAATTTTCAGTTCAGAAAATTCCTACCTGTCAACTGTAACCTTTGTATCTTTCTGGTGCAGGATTTTTTCCAGTTCCTCACACACTTCCGGAAATTTCCGGGTAAGCTCTTCTGTTTTCTCACCACTCACATAATCTGAAAACAGCTTTCCAAAACAAAACGCCGCATTCTCCGCGTAATAATCCGGAATTTCCAGAATATCCTGCAAAACCGGCCCGGCTTTCCAGTACTCCTGCATCATAGTGCTGTTTTCCCGGTAACAGCCTGCCCGGTAACCCACATATTCCCCAAAGCCCTGCAAAATGGAATCCACATCGCAGAACTTCACTTTCTTATAGCGCCGGTCCGTACTGTAACGCACATAGTAAATGCCAGAGGACGTAGATGGCGCGGAAAAATACTGTTTTTTCTTATAAAAAAGGAACTCCCATCCATCTTCCACAAACTGTTTCTGCCACCCGCGCGGAACCTCGTACAGATAATCCGTAATAAGGTCTTTATCCCTCGAATCCGGCCGCTCTGTGCCGATCACGCGGATCGCGTGTTCCTTTTCTTCCTGACCGTTTTCCCCCAGAAATTTCAGGTCCACATACTGGTTGTGCGCCATATGCCCGTTGCTGAAAAAGAAATAGCGGACTCCGTTGATGTCCCGCTGCCCGCCAGTCTGGAGCCAGCCGCGCTCATCGAACCAGTACCACTCTCCCTCATAGTACAACCAGCCTGTATGGGAACTGCCGTCCTCATCCTGGTAAATCCAGTGGTGGTCTTTTCCATAATGCCAGTTTTTGCCGCCGCTTCCCGGGGCGTCCATGCCGAAAGCCGCGCAGGAAGGAAGAAGCAGAAACGCCGACAGAAACAGCGCGGCTGCCGCCCGTTTTGCTGCCTGATATCCCCTCATAGTCCTCGTCCTCCCTCCTTTCCCATAGCAGTTTTCCTATAGCAAAAAGGAGGCCGCCCGAAAGCGTCCCCCTTCTGAAGTCTTTTTATGAGCAAGACGATAAGCCGGGTTATGTCGTTGAATGGTCATCTATCTAGACCAGATGTCACCACCTGGTTCAAGCGACCTACCCGAAAGCAGACGGGCCGCCTTATGCTTTCTGTTCGGTCTTGCTTCGAATGGGGTTTACATGTGCCCCGTCTGTTACCAGACGGGCGGTAGTCTCTTACACTGCCCTTCCACCCTTACCGGCAAAGCCGGCGGTATATTTCTGTTGCACTGTCCCTGGAGTCACCTCCGCCAGACGTTATCTGGCACTCTGCCCTGTGAAGCCCGGACTTTCCTCTCCCGCAGCCTTTCGTTTCTGCGGCAGCGACCATTTGTCTTACTCAATGTTCCCTATTCTAGCATTATTCCCCCGCACTGTCAAGCTCAGACTTTAAAGCAGCTTCCGCCGATAAACTCACGGATCAGGGAATTATGTGGAATCTCCTCACTGCTGACCCCCAGGAAATAATCCAGGAATTTGAGCAGCCGTTTCGCCTCCACATACTCGGCGCTGTCCCGCGGCACGGAGAAAAGCACCGGTTCCGCATACTGCTTTAAGACAGAAAGCTCATATACCAGAGCAGAGTTGAACATCACATCCGCATCCTCCTGATATGGGAAGATATTCTCCTCCTCCCCCCGGCGCACCGATGGCCACATACGGATGGTATCCTGGGCAGACGCGCCCCGGGTCCTTGCGTCCCGCACGATGCGGCGCAGCAGACGGCCGTCTGTGGTGGGAATGCGGTTGTGTTCGTCAATGTTTAACTGGGTCAGGGCACTGATGTAGATCTTGAATTTATTCTTTCTCGGCAGCGCGTAGGAAAGCTTTTCATTCAGGCAGTGGATTCCCTCAATGACCAGCACATCATCCGGGCCCAGCGTCAGGTAATCCCCGTGGTACTCCCGCTCCCCCTTAATGAAGTTGTACTCCGGCATTTCCACGGTTTTTCCCGCCAGAAGATCCGTCATGTTCTGATTGAACAGTTCCACATCCAGGCATTCCAGCACCTCATAATTGTAGTTGCCGTTTTCATCCCGTGGACTGTCCACCCGGTTTACAAAGTAATTGTCCACCGCGATGGGATGCGGCTTTAAGCCCTTCGCCTTTAACTGAATGGAAAGACGGTGGGAAAAGGTAGTCTTTCCGGAGGAAGACGGTCCGGCAATCATGACAATTTTCTTATCCGGACGGCTCGCAATCTGCTCCGCGATATCACCAATCTTCTTCTCCATCAGCGCTTCCTGCATCAGGATCAGCTCACTGATCTTCCCGTGACAGATCACATCATCCAGAGCACCCACCGTAGGCACCTCCAGCTGTCTTCCCCAGCACTCTGTCTCATCCAGCACCTCAAACAGCTTCTCCCGGTCATGGAACCCGGCCACATGCTCCGGATCGTTCTGATCCGGCAAAAGCAGCATCATGCCATCCCGGTACAGAATCAGGTCAAAATACTTCAGATAGCCAGTGTTCTGCACCATATATCCGTAATAATAATCCTCAAACCCGCCGATGCTGTACAGGTTTACCCTTGATACCCGTCGGTAATGGAACAGCCGCTCCTTCTCATACATGCGGTGGCGGCGGAAGATTTCAATGGCTTCATCGGTGGTCACATTCCGCTTCATGATCGGAAGCTCTGCTGCCACATACTCCTGCATTTTGGCCCTGATTTTGTCCACCAGCTCCTGCGTCTTCTCAAAATCGCCGTCCGACTCAATAAACAGGCCGTTGGCAATGGCATATTCCACAGACACCTTACGGATATGCTCCGCTCCCACTACCTCATAAAAAGCTTTTAAGAGAATCAGAAGCACACTCCGCCGATAAGTCTGAATGCCCGGTTTGTCTGCCGCTGTCAGAAATTCCACCGCAGTTCCCTCTTTGACTTTTTTATGAAGCTCCTGCAGTTTTCCATCTACCGTAGCTAGCAGGATCTCATGGGAAAAACGGTTCTGTACATCTCCGGCCACCTGTTTTAACAGCGTGTCCTCGCTGTATTCTCTGTTCTCCCCCATTACACATACCTGAACCATACGCATTCTCCTTTCCGTTTTTCAGCTTCTGCGTAAGCCCCGTTCTCATGCGGCCTGCTTTAAAGCACTCTGGCCGGGAAATCCGGCTCTGCCTGAATTACCTCAATGCTGCCTCCGGAAACACGTTTCACATAGTCCGCCATAAACGGAATAAAAATATGTTCCAGTCCATAATGCCCCGCGTCAATGATGGCCATGCCCTGGGCGGCCGCGTCGATGGCATCGTGATGACCGATATCTCCGGTAACCAGCACCTGTGCTTTCTGCTCCAGGGCATAGCGGATCATGCTGCCGCCTGCCCCCGGAGATACCGCCACACGGCTGACCGGGCCTTTTGCTGCCTCACTTCCGTAGACCAACACAAACGGAAGTTCAAATGCCTGTTTCACCTGTTTCGCAAGCGCATCCAGGGAGACCGGCTCTGCCAGAACACCGGCTTTTCCGATTCCCACCGGCATTCCCTTCACTTCTCCGGTCACCTCCAGCGGCTGCCCGTCCCGGATTCCCAGTCGCTCTGCTGCCAGATCTGCCATGCAGCCTGGCGCCGCATCAAAGTTGGTATGCATGGCCACATAGGAAATATCCGCCTGCAATAAGCTTACGATCCGGCGGCTGATAAAATTCGCGTCATTGACCTGCTTTAACGCGCGGAAAATCAGCGGATGATGGGTCAGCAGAAAATCTGCCTGCTCCCGCCCTGCCTGCTCCACCACCCGGTCCGTAGCATCCAGGGCAACCAGCACCTTTTTGATTTCCTTATCTCCCCGTCCAGCCAGAAAGCCGGGATTATCCCAGTCGCAGGCCAGGCTTTTCGGAGCCAGCTCTTCCAGTTTTTCAATCAGTTCCCTGCAAAGCATGGTATGCCTCCTTTGTCTCTTCCAGTTCTTTTTCAAGACTTTCCGCGCGCTTTTTTGCTCCATCGGTTCCGGTCCGGGACAGATGTTCCAGAAGCTCTTTCCCCTGGACCAGCTCCCGTTCCAGAAATTCCTTTAACACCGGATCCTGTTTCCGGATCAGATCCGCTCCGTAGCGGTACTCGTATTCATGCTCATAATGCATGGTTCCCGGGCTTACGTGTAAGATCACATAATATTTTCCTTCATCCAGAAGCATCTGCTCTTCCGCAATGGAAAGCCCAAGCTCCTCCAGTCCGTGCCGGAACACGGAAAGCTCCGACTGCGGGGAAAGAATATAATGCTTTACACAGTCCCTCACATGGCCCCCGTCCCGGAGGATGCGCAGCATCAGCTCGCCGCCCATTCCGGCAATGACCACCGTATCCGCCTCTCCGGGCTTTAACTCCTTCAGTCCGTCGCTTAAGCGCGTCTCAATCCGGTCCTCCATATGATATTCCCTTACGTGTTCACGGGCTCTCTCAAGCGGGCCCTTCCGCACATCCATGGCGACCACATGCTTTACCCGTCCACTTTCCATAAGACGGATCGGGACGAATCCATGATCCGTCCCTACATCTGCCACATATCCTTCTGTCACTTCAGCCGCCTTTGCGGCAATGTGTTCCAGTCTGTTTGATAACTTCATACTATTTAGTTCCTTTTCTATCCAGCCTGGTCCTTCCAGCCGCCCTCCACTCCCGCGTCAGGGTCTCACCGTCAGTCCAGATAATCCTTTAATTTTCTGCTACGGCTCGGATGACGCAATTTACGCAGGGCCTTTGCCTCAATCTGGCGGATGCGTTCCCTGGTCACATGAAACTGCTTTCCTACCTCCTCCAGTGTTTTCGGCTTGCCGTCATCCAGGCCAAACCTCTGGCGCAGCACCTCCTGCTCCCGCTCTGTCAGCGTGGACAGTGCCTCCATCAGCTGCTCATGCAGCAGCGTAAACGTTGCCTGGTCTGCCGGAACCGCTACATGCTCATCCTGAATAAAATCCCCAAGATGGCTGTCCTCTTCCTCTCCAATCGGGGTCTCCAGCGATACCGGGTCCTGGGAAATCTTGCGGATCTCCCGCACTCTCTCCACCGGAATGTCCATTTTCTCCGCAATTTCCTCTGCCGTTGGTTCCCGCCCCAGCTCCTGCACCAGCTGTCTGGAAGTACGGATCAGGCGGTTGATGGTCTCTACCATGTGCACCGGAATGCGGATGGTGCGCGCCTGGTCCGCAATGGCCCGGGTAATGGCCTGGCGGATCCACCAGGTAGCGTAGGTAGAAAACTTATAGCCCTTGCGGTAATCAAACTTCTCCACAGCTTTGATGAGTCCCAGATTGCCTTCCTGAATCAGATCCAGAAACTGCATGCCGCGTCCCACGTACTTTTTGGCAATACTGACCACCAGACGGAGATTCGCCTCTGCCAGGCGTTTTTTCGCCTGCTGGTCACCAAGCTCCATACGCTTTGCCAGCTCAATCTCCTGATCTGTCGTAAGCAGCGGGATCTTACCGATTTCCTTTAAATACATACGGACCGGATCTTCTACACCCACGCCTTCCGGCACAGAAAGATCCAGCTGCTCCAGCTCAGCTTCTTCCTCTTCCTCAGATTCTTCATCCAGGAACAGTTCCGGGTCAATGTCATCTTCCTCTTCCGTGCGGAGCACATCCACATGATGGTTGTCCAGAAAGTCATAAATACGGTCCAGCTTTTCCGGATCCAGAATCTCCCCTTTGAAGAAATCGAGAATCTCCCGGTTTTCCAGCACATTCTTTTTCTTTTTGGCCTCTTCTAAAAGCAATTCCAGTTTCTCATCAAAAGTCTGTGTACGTTCTTCCATATCAATCCGCCCTTTCTCAACTGCAGACTACCGGAAGGATTGGAGCCTCCCGGTTCTATTCCTAGTCAATGGATATCTGAAGCGTTTTCAGTGCTGCCTGCTGCTTTATGATTTCCTGAAGCGCCGCAATGTCTGCTGCGCTCCGGCTGGCCTCATCCAGGCTGTTTTTCTTTACCTTCAGTACGGTTTCGGAAAATGCTTTTCGCTGTTCTTCATTATTTAAAGAATCATTCAGGCTTGCGTTAAACAGCGCCGCTACATGCTTATATTGTTCTTCATCGTTGATAAAGTGATTCAGAATGCCCGCCGGATTAACACTTCCTTCCCGGTGGCCGTCAAATACCATCTGCGCCACCTCGTGGTACAGCGGTTCCCTGAAATCATCCGGGCCGATAATGCCCTCAATCTTTTCAAATAGCTGCGGCCGCTCAATGAGCCAAGTCAGAAGCAGGCGCTGGGACCGGCGGATGCCGTCGTCCTTCTCTGTTTTCTTTCTGCGTTCCCGCGGCTGTGCACCGTCCTCGTCCCGGCGTTTTACCGGTACCGGCCCCAGCTGGTTTCCCAGCCGGTTTACCAGCCGCCTTAAGTCCTCATAAGGAATAAACTGCGCCTGAGCCACCGCCCTGGTATAGTTATCGCGTTCCAGCGCTTCATTGAATTCCAGAAGCTTTCTGGCCGTCGCGTTGTAAAACTTTGTCTTCTGCTCCGGATCTTCCAGGTCATATTCGCGTTTTAAGACATCAATCTCGAACAGGAAGCTGTTCTGCGCGTTCGCGATGCGCTCCCGGAACGCGTCCGCACCCATATTCTTGATAAATTCATCCGGGTCTTTGTAGGGTTTTAAGTTCAGCACCCTGGTTGAAATCCCCACTTCTTTTAAGATCGGGATGGCACGCAGCGCCGCCTTCACACCGGCTCCGTCACTGTCGTAGGTCAGAATAACCGTATCGGTGTAGCGTTTCAGCAGCACCGCATGCTGGGTGGTGAAGGCAGTTCCCAGTGATGCCACCGCATTGGTAAAGCCAGCCTGGTGCATGGCGATCACATCCATATAGCCCTCGCAGGCCAGCATGTATTTTTCCCGGCTGGTACGGGCATAATTCAGGCCGTACAGATTCCGGCTTTTATCGAAGATCAGGGTCTCCGGGGAATTCAGGTATTTGGGAGTTCCATCTCCCATCACACGCCCGCCAAAGCCAATCACGCGGTTATTTACATCCATAATCGGAAACATGACACGGTTCCAGAATTTGTCATAGGTGCCGCGCTCCTCCATGGTCACCAGGCCGCTGTCCCTTAAGATTTCATCGGCATAGCCTTTGGAACGCAGATACTGGTACAGGTCATTGCTGGTCTTATTGGCAAAGCCTAAGCCAAACCGGCGGATGGTGTCATCCGACAGTTCCCGTTTGCGGAAATAGTCATAACCAATCTTTCCCTGGGACTGGTGCAGCTGATAATAAAAATAGTTGGCTGCCAGCTTGTTGATTTCCAGAAGCGTGGACCGCTTGTCTGCTTTCGCCCGCTCTTCTTTGGAATATTCCACCTCCGGCAGATGTACCCCCGCCCGGTCTGCCAACACCTTCAGTGCCTCCGGGAACGTATAATTTTCATATTCCATGACAAACGTAATGGCGTTGCCCCCTGCTCCACAGCCAAAGCAGTAATACATCTGCTTCTGGGGTGACACGGAAAATGAAGGTGATTTTTCATTATGAAACGGGCAAAGTCCGAAATAGTTCGACCCTTTCTTCTGAAGCTTTACATATCCAGAGATTACATCTACAATGTCATTCCTTGTCCGCACTTCCTCTACGACATCTTCCGGATAATACATGAAATACTCCTTTCCATTTGTCTGGCTCTAATGCACTTTCCATGACTTGGGGATGAACAGCTCCTCAAATTTATCGATGGAGTAGCTGTCACTCATGCCTGCAATATAATCGCAGACGACCCGTTCCTTCGGTTCTCCCCGTTTCCGGATCATAAGCAGATACTCTTCCGGGAGTTCTGCCGTGTGCTCCAGATAGTACTGATATAAAAATACCAGAAGCTGCTGGGCTCTTCCCTCTTCTGCTTTTGGTACCTTGTTCTCATAAACATTCTCAAACATCCAGCCGCGAAGCCCCTGCATGGCCTCCTCAATATGGGGAGACATGATAATTTCCGGCCGGTCCATGCTCTGCAGGATAATGTCATGGATCAGCAGATCCAGGCGTTCCCGCACGCTGTGCCCCAGCACATCCGTGTACTTTGCCGGAAGCTGCTCCTCCGTAAATATTTTCGCCCGGATGGCATCGTCGATATCGTGGTTGATGTAGGCAATCTTATCTGACAGGCGCACCACACAGCCTTCCAGTGTGGATGGGTGCCCGCTGGTGCGATGGTTCATAATGCCATCCCGGACCTCCCAGGTCAGATTTAAGCCCTTTCCGTCCTTTTCCAGTACTTCTACCACACGGACGCTCTGTTTATAATGGGCAAAGCCATAAGGGCAGAGTTCATTCAGGATCCGCTCTCCGGAATGTCCGAAGGGCGTATGGCCCAGATCGTGCCCCAGCGCAATGGCCTCAGTCAGGTCCTCATTCAGCCGCAGCGCCCGGGATATGGTACGGGCAATCTGGGCTACCTCCAGCGTATGGGTCAGGCGGGTACGGTAATGATCTCCCTCCGGAGCCAGAAACACCTGGGTTTTGTGTTTGAGTCTTCGAAAAGACTTGCAGTGCAGAATGCGGTCACGGTCACGCTGGTATGCTGTTCGGATGTCACAAGGTATTTCTCCGCGTTCACGGCCTTTTGTGTTCCTGCTCAAAGAAGCATAGGGACTTAGGTAATCTGCCTCCCATGCTTCCCGCATCTCCCTGATATTCATAAACACTTGCCCCCTTTCCGGCTCATTGCTTCGCATAATTATAATAAGTATATCATAATTTCTGAAATTTTTATACTATTTTCCGGTTTTGGGTATACGAAAAAAGCGAAGAACTTTCGCTCTCCGCTTTCGCTGATGCAGAAGATGGGAGTCGAACCCACAAGGTATTGCTACCACACGGACCTGAACCGTGCGCGTCTGCCAATTCCGCCACTTCTGCGAACCGTTAACTCAGTGACTTACTCACCGAACCAACACGTACATTATATCCAACTCATTTCAATTTGTCAACTGTTTTTTAATTTTTTTAAAAATTTATGTTTCCGTGAAAACATATGAAATAATGTCAATTAGAGTTTCCCAATTGCCCGGCTTCATCTGCTTCTTCGCCGGGAAATCAAAAAAGCGAAGAACTTTCGCTCTCCGCTTTCGCTGATGCAGAAGATGGGAGTCGAACCCACAAGGTATTGCTACCACACGGACCTGAACCGTGCGCGTCTGCCAATTCCGCCACTTCTGCAAAACTCCCCGAGTAGGACTTGAACCTACGACAGCGCGGTTAACAGCCGCGTGCTCTACCGACTGAGCTATCGAGGAATGTTCCCGTATCTTCTGAGAAGATACTGCGGGAGATGGGACTTGAACCCACACGACATAACTGCCACTAGATCCTTAGTCTAGCCTGTCTGCCAATTCCAGCACTCCCGCGAACGTCTAATAATATACCACAGTTTCCCGGTTCTGGCAAGTACTTTTTTCAGTTTTTTCTTTTGTGTTTTCTTTTGGGATTTTCAGTTGTTTTCCAGGTTGCTTTTCATACTCTCTTTTTTCTTCAATCTGGCACATCTTTTTCAAATTTTGTCAATTTTCTTTTGCGCATTTTGTAGCTTTTTTCACAAATCTTGATATAATCAACCTATAAGAAGTCTAACAGACAAAGGGGCAATCCATATGAAAAAGAAATCCGAAACACCTCTTCAGGGTTATCTCTCCAGCATCGTTGCCTTTATCATCGCAACCGCACTGGGTATCGTTGTGTTTTCCGTTGTCTCACAGCGTGCTGTAGATAAACTGGCCCAGACAAAACTGACTTTGAATGTCACCAGGCAGAGTTCCCATTTCGAAGATATCCTGGACGTCAACTACCAGTTTCTGGACGGTGTTGCCGCGCAGATCGGTTCCGACGGCATCCTCATCTCCGAAAAGAACCGGAACATGCTGTCCGCCATCAAGTCCACGACCTCCATCGATCATGTATCGCTCATCGAACCGGACGGTACAGCCCATTATGAAACCGGAGAAGTGAAAGATGTCTCCCACCGTAAATACTTTCAGGAGGGCATCTCCGGCCACCACATTCTGAGCGATCCGGTCCAGAGCAGTCTTGACCACGAAACCCGTGTTATCCTCGGCGTTCCGGTCAGCCACAACGGCAATATCATCGGTCTTCTCGGTGCTTCCTACAACGTCACCGCGCTGAATCACCTGATGTTTGATGACTTATTCGATGGCAAGGGTTTTTGTATCATCATCAATGAAAATGGAGATATCATCTCGCTGGATGGTAATTCCACGTGCCAGAAGATTACCTACGATGACAACTTTTTCGATTTTTACAGCCAGTGGAGCATCTGCGGAAAAGATTCCCTTCAGGCCATCCGCGATGCCTTTCAGACCCAGTCTGACGGTCTGGTCAAGCTGCTTTCCCCCGAAGATCCGGATTCCAGCCGATACATTGCATACTCTCCGCTCCATCTGAATAACTGGATGATGTGCTATGTAGTTCCAGTATCCGTCGCAAATGCCAGCTATGCCTTTGTCCGGAACTACGAACTGGCCCTGAACGCGTATTTCATGATCCTGGTCATCCTGCTGATCTGGCGCGTCGCCATGATCCACACCAGAGACCGCCGAGAGCTGGTTCACTCTGCCCAGATTGATGGCCTGACCGCCGTATATAATAAGGAACATACGCAGCCAGCCATCGATCATTTCCTGCAGATGAGCCACCCGGATACGCTTCACGCCTTTCTGATCCTGGATATCGACAAATTCAAGGATGTGAATGATACCTACGGACATGCTGTTGGCGACAAAGTCCTGCAGCGAGTGGGCGAATTTTTAAAGAGCCAGTTCCGGGACGGAGATATCATCGGCCGTATCGGCGGCGATGAATTCGTGGTTCTCATGAAGCAGGTCTCCTCCAAAGAAGCTGCTCTGGCCCGGGTACAGAATATGGTGGAGCGCATCCGCTCCATCAAACACGCGGAAATGGATGGAAAGCCCATCACCTTCAGCGTCGGCGTGGCCTTCAGCCCGGAGCAGGGCATCCGGTTCGATGACCTGTACCGCAACGCGGATAAGGCGCTGTACCAGACAAAGCGCGGCGGACGCAACAACTTTTCCGTTTACGAAAAGGCTTAAAACGTAACTGTTCAGTACCTTCACAGTCACGAGCAAAAATCCATTGAAAATTGCCTGCGGCAATGGGATTTTTGCTTGCCAGCTCATGTTTTCTTACGGTCAGCGCAGCAAGTGCGCAGACCTATTGAACAGTTACCTTAAAACTTAATATTTGGCTATGATCAGAGTGTCGCCTTCCTGAATCCGGGTATCCCCCGCGGGAATGAGGGTTTCCTCTCCCCTTCTCACAGATACCACCAGGGTTCCTTTGGAAAGCGGCACTTCTTTCAATGTCTTCCCGGTCCACTTATCACCTTTGACGGCGGTTTTCTCCCGCAGGATCAGGTTTTCTCCTTCCGTAAACTCCGGGGCAGCAAGGATCAGCAGGTCACCAGCCAGAAGCAGCGTATCTCCGTTTGGGATACGCTTTTCTTCGCCCCGGAGGATCATCACAATCAGCATTTCCGGAGGCAGGCTGATGTCCCGCACTTTTTTGTTGCAGAACAGGTGCCCTTCCTGAATATGAGTTTTGACAAAATGAATGCTGCTCTCTTCCTCATAGTCATTGAAAGTCCGACGCACATCCATGTTCCGGTCTATCATGTGAAGTTTTTCAGACACCAGCGGCAGAAAGGTTCCCTGTACCGCGATAGAAAGAAGCACCACGCAGAATACCAGGTTGTAAAGGTTATAGCGCATCGGCACCTCGCTCAAAACGGCCATAATCGCGAATACAATGGATGCCGCGCCGCGCAGACCTGCCCAGGATACCACGCCAACCTGGCGAAGATGGGAGCGGAACGGCAATAGAATTGCCGCAACAGCCGCCGGTCTGGCAACCACCGTCAGAAACAGCGTGATCAGCGCCGCCGGGAACAGTACAGCCGGAAGTTCACTGTGGATTGCCAGAAGACCCAGAAGAAAGAAGATCATCATCTGGGCAATGCCGGTGACGGTATCAAACACATGCATCAGGTTCCGCTTTTCCGGGATCCGGGAATTTCCCATGATAATGCCGCACAGGTAGACAGCCAGGTAGCCGTTGCCGCCAATTACCTGCGGCAGAGCGTAGCTGACCAGCATGGCTGCCACCGCAAAGATGGTATTGCCCTCCGCAATCTGGAAGGAAAACCGGTCCATACACCAGACAGCCAGACGGCCCGCAGCCGCTCCGCATAAAAGTCCAAACCCAATCTGCTGTGCCAGCATCAGCGGCAGGGGAACTTCCTTTCCGCTCATCATGGCCAGAAACACCACCGTAAGCATATAGGACACCGGATCATTGGAACCGGATTCCAGCTCCAGAAGCGATGCCGTGTGATATTTTAAGTCCAGCTTCTTGGTACGCAGGATATTGAACACCGATGCCGCGTCCGTAGAAGCCATGACCGAACCCACCAGAAAACTCTCCAGCCAGGGCAGATGCAGGGCCAGATGTACAAACACGCCCACAAATCCGGTGGTCAGCGCCACACCCAGCGTGGATAACAGCAGCGCCTTTGCCGCTACACTCTTCGCTTCTTTCACATTGGTTCCAAATCCGCCGTAAAAAATGATAAAGATCAGGCTGACAGAACAGATGGTTTCCGTCACTCCATAATCATCAAAAACGATCCGGAAGATTCCATCTTCCCCAAACAGCATGCCCAGCCCGATAAAGATTAAGAGGGACGGCACAGCAAGCCTGGAAGTCACGCGTCCCATCAGGACGCAGATCATAATCACAACACCAACAAGCAGGATAATCTGGTTCAAAGATCCACTCCTTTCTCCCCTTTAGAACAACAAAACCCGTCCGGTTTTCTCTCAAAAACCAGACGGGTTCACGGCAGAATCAGCTCTGCCACTATGTTAAATTTTTGTTCAGATTATTCTGAATTAAGCTAATTTAGCTTTTGCCAGCTCAGCCAGTTTTGCAAAGCCCTCAGCATCGTTGATAGCCATGTCAGACAGAACTTTACGGTTCATCTCAACACCAGCCAGCTTTAAGCCATACATAAACTTGCTGTAGGACAGACCGTTGATACGAGCTGCTGCGTTGATACGAGCGATCCACAGCTGACGGAACTGTCTCTTTCTCTGCTTGCGGCCTGCGTAGGAGCTGGTCAGAGCTCTCATTACAGACTGCTTTGCTACTCTATACTGTTTAGAACGTGCTCCTCTGTAGCCTTTAGCCATCTTCAGCACTCTATTGTGTTTCTTCTTTGCGTTCATACCGCCTTTAATTCTTGCCATCGGTTTTTCCTCCTTCTTAATCTAATCAGTCTATTACAGATATGGTAAAATCTTCTTCATTACCTTTGCGTTGGTGGAATCGGTAACGATATCTTTTCTAAGATTTCTCTTTCTCTTGGTAGACTTCTTAGTTAAGATGTGAGATTTGTATGCTTTATTTCTTACCAGCTTACCGGTACCGGTCTTTTTGAAACGTTTTGCAGCTGCTCTGCTTGTTTTTAATTTAGGCATTATAACTTCCTCCTTAATCTTTCTCTTTGCTTTTACTTCTTGGCAGTCAAAAACATAACCATGCTTCTTCCTTCCACTTTGGAAGGCTTGTCAATGGTGGCAATGTCCTTTAAGCTCTCCGCAAAGTCATCCAGGATGTACTTGGACTTGGACATATGTGCCATCTCACGACCACGGAAACGTAAGGTAACTTTGACTTTGTCGCCCTTTTCCAGGAACTTTCGTGCTGCGCCCGTTTTTGTGTTTAAGTCGTTGGTGTCAATGTTCGGAGACAACCGCACTTCTTTAACCTCGATTACCTTCTGTTTTTTTCTAGCTTCTTTTTCTTTTCTTGCCAGCTCGTAACGATATTTACCGTAATCGATAATCTTACAAACCGGTGGCTTTGCCGTCGGAGCAATCTTTACGAGATCCAGTTCTGCGTCCTGAGCCAGTTTGTAGGCTTCCTTCGCAGACATGATTCCCAGCTGCTCGCCGTCTTCACCAATCAATCGAACTTCTTTGTCTCTGATCTGTTCGTTAATCATTAACTCGCTAATAGTCGTGCACCCCCATCATAGAATTCTGCATGTCTGTTTTCTCTGCATAAAAAAAGTAGATAGAATATTCTACCCACCCTCAAAAGCATCGCATAGGACGTTGTTGCCGCCGCATATACGTATTCTTTGCTATAAACCAGGGTCACTTACTCGTGCCGAGGTGAGGTGGATACCTACTTTCCTGCGTTGTTCTCACAACTTTTATTACTATACTATGAATCCCCGGAAAAGTCAAGCACTTTTCCGGGGATTTTTCACATTTTTTCTTCCAGAGCCGCACGCTGAAATCTCAGACCGAATATTCATTGCACGCAGCATTTTGTCTGCTTTTTCAGGACAGCTGGAATGTGGTGCACAGAGTCTGCTCTGCCCTGCTTGCTCCGTCTCCGGCAATGCCAATCTTTGCAGCCGCGCAGTGGCGGTTGTCATTGTAAATGCACTGGACTGCCTCACAGTCTACGGAAAGGCTGCTCTCCGGTGTCTTAAACACATTTTTGAACAGGCCGCCCTTGTTCTCGTCGAAGCTTCCGCAGCAGGTCTGCTCTTTCTCCTTCGCGTCATGGCCATCCACCATAATGGACTGTTTGCAGCAGCAGTTATCAGCATTGTGAAGACAGTTTGTTACGTTGCACTCTAATTTCGTCATGGAACCCATACCTCCTGTTTGTTATTGTTTTCATTCCACAGGATTAGTATGGGTTCCTTTTCAAAAATCTATGCGCAAAACTTATTTCTGCTCTGCTTTTACCTCAACGGCACGTGCTTCTCTGGAAGCAATTTCCTTTTTGATGCTCTCGATGAAGCTGTCTAAGGATGCCTGGCCCTCGTCGCCCTTGAAACGGCTGCGGACAGATACCACGCCCTCTTCCTCTTCCTTCTGGCCTACTACCAGCATGTACGGAATCTTGTTCTTCTGAGCCTCGCGGATCTTGTATCCGATCTTCTCAGAACGGGTATCTACCTCTGTGCGGATGTTCTCTGCATCCAGGGCAGCTTTTACTTTCTCAGCGTAATCCATGTACTTGTCGGAGATCGGAAGTACCTTTACCTGTACCGGAGCCAGCCAGGTCGGGAATGCGCCTGCGAAATGCTCGATCAGGATACCGATGAAACGCTCGATGGAGCCGAAGGCAACACGATGGATCATGATCGGACGATGCTTCTCGCCGTCTGCGCCGATGTACTCCAGCTCAAAACGCTGCGGAAGCTGGAAGTCAAGCTGGATGGTACCACACTGCCAGGTTCTTCCGATGGCATCTACCAGATGGAAGTCGATCTTCGGGCCGTAGAATGCGCCGTCTCCCTCGTTTACAACATAGTCCAGACCCATCTCGTCCAGAGCGCTTCTTAAACCGTCGGTAGCCATCTCCCAGTCTTCATCACTTCCCATGCTGTCTTCCGGACGGGTGGAAAGCTCTACATGATATTTGAAACCGAACAGCTTGTAAACGCTGTCGATCAGCTGTGCAACGCCCTTTATCTCATCTTTGATCTGTTCCGGAGTCATGAAGATGTGTGCATCATCCTGGGTGAAGCAGCGTACACGCATAAGGCCGTGCAGCTGGCCGGATTTCTCATGACGGTGAACGATACCAAGCTCACCCATGCGCAGCGGCAGGTCACGGTAGGAACGCGGCTCGGAAGCATAAACCAGAACGCCGCCCGGGCAGTTCATCGGTTTGATTGCGTAATCCTGATCATCGATCACGGTGGTGTACATGTTGTCTTTGTAATGATCCCAGTGACCAGAGGTCTCCCACAGGCTTCTGTTTAAGATGATCGGAGTAGAAATCTCTACATAGCCTGCTTTTTTATGGATCTCTCTCCAGTACTCTAACAGGGTGTTCTTCAGAACCATGCCCTTCGGCAGGAAGAACGGGAAGCCCGGGCCAGCCTCGTGCATCATGAACAGGCCAAGCTCTTTGCCCAGTTTTCTGTGGTCACGCTTCTTTGCCTCTTCCATCATGGTAACGTAAGCTTCCAGCTCCTCTTTCTTTGCGAAAGCTGTTGCGTAGATACGGGTCAGCATCTTGTTGTGCTCGTTGCCTCTCCAGTATGCGCCTGCGATGCTGGTCAGCTTGTAAGCCTTGCCAACTTCCTTGGTGTTCATTAAGTGCGGGCCTGCGCAGAGATCGGTAAATTCACCCTGCTTGTAGAAGCTGATCTCCTCACCTTCCGGAAGGTCTTCAATGAGCTCTACCTTGTACGGCTCCTCTTTCTCTTTCATGAAAGCCAGTGCCTCTTCTCTCGGAAGGGTGAAGCGCTCTAACGGAAGTGCCTCTTTGATGATCTTCTTCATCTCAGCCTCGATCTTCTCCAGATCATCTGCGGTGATCGGGGTCTCGAAGTCGATATCGTAGTAGAATCCGTCTGCGATGGACGGGCCGATTGCCAGCTTTGCGCTCGGGTACAGTCTCTTGATCGCCTGTGCCATAACATGACTTGCGGTGTGGCGCAGTGCTGCCAGGCCTGCCTCATCCTTTACAGTCAGGATGTTTAACTCACAGTCCTTGTCCAGTACAGTACGCAGGTCTTCTACCTGTCCGTCTACTTCACCGACACAGGCTACGCGTGCCAGTCCTTCGCTGATGTCGCGGGCAATGTCAATAATGGACATAGCCTTGGCATACTCTTTTTTGCTTCCATCTTTTAATGTGATGATCATGCCTTTTTCCTCCTGGTATTCTTGATTAAAATGATGATACAAGGGACGATAAGGATTTAATGAAATAAAAAGTCCCCTGCCTGATGTGCTTTGCACACCGGACAAGGGACGACAATTCTTTTATCGCGGTTCCACCCTGTTTGCCGCCTGATTTCTCAGACAGCCACTTCATTCTGATGGTAACGGAATCACCGGATCCGATTAAGGACCACTCCGAGCTGGTTTTCCTGCCGGCTTCCTCATAAGATGCTCACACCAGATGCACCTCTCTCTGAATGGCTCTGCCAGAGTACTCTTCTCATCAACGTGTTGACATATGAAAAATTCTCTCATATCTGTCACTGATTATAGCACGGAGAACAGATATGTCAAGCACTAAAACTCTGATTCCATTCTAATTCATGCTTGCATTTAAGGCGCGCATGGCTCCCATGCAGCTCAGTTCATTTCCGTCTATGTCGCGGAGCTGTCCGTCCTGGACGAAATTGTATACATGGATATTGTCCAGATAGACATCTCCATCGGCTTCAAAGCTAACTTCATAAAAACCTTTCCGGCCCAGATTTAAATCGTACTGCTTCGGTCCGTTTACCTCCACTGTCCGGATCATGGAACCGAGTTTTACAGTCAGTGTTGCCGGCTCGTCGCTGTCCGCGGTAAAACGCACATGCCCATCGTGGGTCGTGCGGCCCCCAATGCGGTGTCCCACCTTCTGAGAAAGGGTTCCTCCACTCTGCAGGAAAAGCTGATTGCTGCCGTTTCGATCCATCACGCTGCCCTTTGTTACATTCCAGCCCCTGGTTCCCAGCGCAAACTGGTGATTGTACACCGGATTATTGGTGTAATTCCGGTAAGTCCAGACTGCGTAGCCATTGGTGTGTGTGCGCAGCGTATCCGGAATTCCGGTAAGGAACGCGCCCCTGTGGCTTTCCGCCAGTCTCGCATTCTGTTCAAAGCCTTCCGTTGCGTCCATGTAGAGAAGCTGGTCAATGAACACAGGCTTGCCGCCGTTATTTGCCCGGACAAGGGAAAGCTGTTCATTCATGGTTCGGATGGCTTCTTCCGCGGAAAGCACATCACCAAACCCATGTCCCATGGACACGCTGTACATGAGGGAGGTGTACCCTGCGGCCGCGCACGAAAATGTGCCATAATGCGGCGCTCCCACCTGCCCGTTTCCATCCTGTGCGTTAACCGGGTCTACATCCAGACGGACCTCCATGGACAGATTTGGGAATACCTTCTGGGTATCCTCCAGAAGATCATTTAAAAAATCATCATAAAATTCATAAAACAGCTTATAGGCGTAATCTTTTCTGGCCGGAATATAGACATCATCGTAACTGGTAAATTTTTCTTCCGGCTGATAAGCTTCATTGACCTGTTTTAAGGAATAATGCTTTTTCAGCCAGGCCTGATACCCACATTTCTTCGCCGCGATCCAGCTGTTGGCGCCCTTTCCCAGATTGGCTGCGTCTTCTACATAGTTCCAGAAGTCTTCCCAGGTCATGAACCCGCCATGGAAGTTGGAATGTGCCGATGCGGTCCGGTAGATCTGTTTCGCATACGCCAGCCATGCGGCGCGGGTGGAGGAATCTTTTAGCAGATCCCGAAAGCGCCCGGTTGCCACATCATCGTTATAATAGTCCCACACATAGCCAACCCGCAGTTCTACCATGAGGCCATGGGCATTTGCGGCATTCATCACCTTGTCGAGTTTCTGAAACGCGTAACGGTTGTAAGATATCGGAAGCACGCCAGGCTGAAATTCCCGCCACGGAACCACCAGTACAATGCTGTTGAACCCATCTGCCGCGATCTGCGCCAGTTCCTCATCCATATGGTCGCTTTCCGAATTCCAGAAATTGCTCACCCAGGCATCCGACACATAGGTGGCCGCCTTCAGGTAAGAGGATGCCGCCTCACTCCGGATTCCCGATACTGCCATGGATAATGCCACCACTGCTGCCGTGATACCTGCTCCAGCTGCACGGACCAGTTTTTTCATCTTCATATGTAATCCCGCCGTTTTCCCGTTACGTTTCCTGCACCTTCGCGTAACGTTTTTTCTTCTGTTTTGCTGTACCGGATATGATTTTCTGTCTCTTACAATCACGTTATCAGCACAACACACTAAATTTTATTCTATCACAGCTTTCCATGGTCCGTCAATGTACCGCTTTCTCTCACGCCGCGCAGACCGTACCTGATTTTTCTGATGCAATTAATTGGCCGCGTGATTTTCTCCTGTCGCGTAATCAATTTCAACACCAGGCTGTACATTATACACATACACGCAGTATTCCACACCATCTCCCGCGTCTTCCACCGATTCCGCCTCCATCAGCACACCGGAGGCAACCAGATTCTCGCCCTCAAAAACCGGAGTCACCCGGTAGAGTACATGATTTTCCGTTTCTTTTACATAGTCTGCCACCAGGTTTTCAAACGGCAGCATGCCATCTACATTCAGATACCGGGTGCCCGTGATCAGGTTTTTCTCGTTGGCATTCTCTGCCGTCAGCTGATAGCCGATCAGGTGGCAGCGGTTGTACAAATATTTTCCATCCACGAAATCATACTTGGACGCCTGCCAGCCGCTTGGCTTCACCTTGCTGATGGAACCACGCTTTTCTGTCGGCATCAGGTCTGTGCCAACGCTGGAATACGCTGTGCCGCAGCGGCCCAGATCATCCAGGTCACTGTAGTACTCGAAGGATTCCGTGGTCAGATCTGACTCCGTAAAGTAAGGAATATTGCCATTCACTACCGCATACGGTTCCCCGGAGTAGGCGGAGATAGCCGCCAGATCCACATAAACTTCAGCCCCGGCGCCGATTTCCGCGCCGGATGGAACGGTGGCAGAAACGCTGTTATCCCCGGACGGGCCCTGGCCACTACCTGCTGTATCTGACGTTTCGCTGCCCGTTGTTTCTGATGCAGCATCGTCCGGCGCGCTGCTGCCGACAGGTGTCTGCACATTTCCGCCGTCTGCTCCGTTCTGAGAAGTTCCGGCATCCACCGTAGTCTCGTAGGCATCCAGCACTTTATCTGCTGCCTGCTCCAGCCACCCGATATCCTTCTGGCTCACGCCCACCGCAGCCAGGATGATAGCCACCGCAGCAAAAATGGCTGCCCTGCCCTTTTTCCCTGTTTTCGCTTTTTTATAACGCTTCATGCCGCGTTTTGCCTGATTGTATACATTCTTTTTTCTGCTCATGGTGTATTTCTCCTGCTGTCATTTTTTATTCCTATTCATTTTCGCATAAATCAGGGATTTGTCAAGAATGTATGTTCGATTATTTTATAGAATATGCAACACGAAAAAGAAAAGACCGCGTAAATACGCGATCTTTTGAGTGGAGCTGAGGGGAATCGAACCCCTGTCCGAAAACCAATTCCCTGTTCTTCTACTATCATAGTCCGTTATTTGACATTTCCTCTGCCGCACGGGAACAGACACTCTTGCGGTTTCAGTAGCTTCATGATACGCCCATGCACGCAAAGCTTAATGCATGTCGTTTCTCACATAGTCGATGCCAGATTCTTAATGTGTGAGTGCACTAAGGCTGACAGCAGCCATTAGGCTGCGTATGCTAAATTATCTTCAGCGTTTAATTTTAATTTTGCCGTTTGACGCACCGCATGCGGATAGCTTCACCAGCTGCATGATCCCCGTCGAAACCAGTACAACCCCTTACTGGCCCGCCGTGACTCACCGGCGATTCTGAAACACCTGCTGCTTTGTCAGGCCGACACCCAACCGCTTCAGGCTTGTGATATTGTAACACCCGGACGCAGTTTTGTCAACGCAGTCCGGGTGTTTTCAACTACTGGTTTAAAACCAGATCTTTATTTGATCTTGTGGATCCATCCTTCCGGAGCTTCGATTCTGCCCATCTGGATGCCGGTTAAGGTATCGTACAGCTTCTGGATGGTCGGTCCCATCTTCTCCATGCCGCTCGGGAAGCAGATTTCTTTGCCGTGGTCTACGACTTTGCCTACCGGAGAGATCACTGCTGCGGTTCCGCACAGTCCGCACTCTGCGAAGTCGCCAAGCTCAGACAGTTTTACCGGACGCTGGGTTACCTTCATGCCAAGGTAATGCTCTGCTACGTATACCAGGGAACGTCTGGTGATAGACGGCAGAATGGAATCAGACTTCGGAGTTACTAACTCACCGTCTTTGGTTACGAACAGGAAGTTTGCGCCGCCGGTCTCCTCTACATAGGTTCTGGTTGCCGGATCCAGGAACATGTTCTCATCGAATCCGTTTGCGTGGGCAACCTCATGGGCATGCAGGCTCATTGCGTAGTTTAAGCCAGCTTTTACATGGCCGGTTCCGTGAGGTGCAGCGCGGTCGAAATCGCTGACACAGATGGTGATCGGCTTTGCGCCGCCCTTGAAGTACGGGCCTACCGGAGTTACCAGGATACGGAACTGATACTCGTTAGACGGTTTTACACCGATAACCGGGCCTGAAGCGAACATGTACGGACGGATGTAAAGAGTTGCTCCGCTGCCGTACGGCGGTACCCATGCCTCATTTGCCTTAACAACCTTGTCCAGAGCATCCATAAAACGCTCCTTCGGGAACTGCGGCATCTCCAGTCTTGCGCAGGAGTCCATCATACGCTCTGCGTTTAAGTCCGGGCGGAAGGTTACGATGCTGCCGTCCTCGGTGGTGTATGCCTTTAAACCCTCGAAGCACTCCTGGCAGTACTGCAGGATGCCTGCGCACTCGTTGATGACTACGTTCGGATCCTCGGTGAGGGTACCCTCATCCCACTTTCCGTCTTTATAGTTTGATACATAGCGGTAATCGGTTGTTACATAGCTGAATCCGATATTAGCCCAGTCAAGATTTTTCTTTTCCATTGTCTTATCCTCCATCTCTGGTTTCCCATGGACCCCGATGCGGTATCCTGATGCATTTGCCGTTTTGTCATCCGCGGGAAGATTTAATCATTTGATTAATGAACATTATAGCCCCGGCTGTTCTGAAAATCAATGGTTGATTTTCATTTTCCCTATACATGTGCTTCATAACAGATATAACCCGGTTTCATAATGCCATTCCATTTCATAACTTTATCTTAACTTCTGCTTGTAATCCCGCTCCACCTCGCGGCGCTGGTCCTTCTTAGCAATATCATCGCGCTTGTCGTAGAGCTTCTTGCCTCGTGCCAGGCCAATCTCTACTTTTACCAGACTGCCCTTAAAATACACCTGCAGCGGCACCAGAGTCAGGCCCTTCTCGCGGATCTTTCCCTCCAGCTTGTTGATCTCGCTGCGGTGCATAAGAAGCTTTCTCGCCCGGAGTGGGTCTTTGTTGAAGATGTTGCCCTTTTCATACGGATTGATGTGCATGCCATAGATGTAGACCTCATTCTTGTCGATCCGCACAAAGGCCTCTTTCACGCTGCACTTGCCCATACGGATGGATTTGACCTCGGTTCCGAACAGTTCAATGCCGCACTCAAATTTTTCGTCAATAAAATAGTCATGGTAGGCTTTCTTGTTGTTGGCCACCAGTTTGATTGCTTCTTTCAAAACAAACCCTCCTGTCTTTTCCCCGGTTTCCAGACTGTCACTTCCGGAATTCTGTGCCATGCCTCAGCACGCCGTTTCGGACTTCCGTAAATCACGACAGCCTATGCTTCCTCCTCCGGAAGCTCCAGATTCTTTGCCGGGATAAAATCGATTGTCTTGGTAAGCCGGTCAGTGCCGGTTACCACCACCTGGATCTTCTGTCCAAGCTTGTAGGTTTTTCCACTCATCTCGCCCTTAAGTTCCATGCGTTCTTCATTGAACACATAGTAGTCACCGTGCAGCTCGTTGACATGCACCAGACCCTCCACCGTATTTGGAAGCTCCACATAGAAGCCCCAGTTGGTCACGCCGGAGATGACGCCGTCAAAGATCTCGCCAATGCGCTTTGACATGTACTCACACTTCTTGAGCTTGATGGTCTCGCGCTCGGCTTCCTCCGCGCGCCGCTCCGTGGCCGAACACTGGATGGTCACGCCGGTCAGGATCTTATCGTAATGGGCAATGCGCTTCTCGCTTAAGCCGCCCCGCAGATTTTCCTTGATGATGCGGTGAATCTGCAGGTCCGGGTAACGGCGGATCGGGGAGGTGAAATGGGTGTAATACTTCGCTGCCAGGCCAAAATGTCCGCTACAGACCGGCATATATTTTGCCTGCTTCATGGAGCGTAAGGTCAGGCGGCTGATGAGCGCCTCCTCTTCCGTTCCCTCAATCTTTTTGAGCAGCTTCTGCAGCTCCTTCGGATGCACCTCACCGTCGTGGGTGCGGATGGTGTATCCGAAATTGTTGATGAACACGCCCAGGCGCTTCATCTTCTCCGGGTCCGGATTGTCGTGGGTACGGTACACAAACGGAATATCCTGCCAGAAATAATCCTCCGCGATAGTCTCATTGGCCATCAGCATAAAGTCCTCAATGATTTTTGTGGCCGCATTGCGCTCATAGGGCTTGATGTCCACCGGGCGCCCCTTCTCATCCAGGATGATCTTGGACTCCGGGAAATCAAAGTCGATGGAGCCGCGCTGACGCCGCTTCTCCCGCAGAATGTCCGCCAGTTCTTTCATGAGATCAAACATCTCCACAAAATCAGCGTACTCTTCCATGGTCTTCCCGTCACGGTCCGTCACAATGGCATTCACTGCCGTGTAGGTCATGCGGCGGTCTACCCGGATCACGGTCTCAGCAATCTCATGGCCCAGCACACGGCCCTGGGGATCAATCTCCATGATGCAGCTAAGTGCCAGACGGTCCGTGCCCGCATTCAGGGAGCAGATGCCGTTGGAGAGCTTGTGAGGCAGCATCGGGATGACCCGGTCTACCAGATACACGCTGGTGCCGCGGTTTAAGGCTTCCTCATCCAGCGGGCTGCCCTCGGTCACATAATGGCTGACATCCGCAATGTGAACCCCCAGCTTGTAACCGTAGCTTTCCCGGCTGATGGTGATGGCATCGTCCAGATCCTTGGCATCTTCCCCATCGATGGTAACGGTCTGCCAGTCGCGGATATCTTTCCGGCCTGCCATATCTTCCTTTGCCACCTCGTCCGGAATGCGGCTCACCTGCTTCATAACCTCCGGCGGATATTCATCCGGGATGCCATAAGCCTTCACGATGGATAAAATATCGGTTCCCGGGTCATTCACATGACCAATGATCTCGGTGATGACACCTTCCGGATTCTTGTGCTCGCCGCCAAAATCCGTCAGGCGCACTACAACCTTATGGCCGGTCACTGCGCCCATGTCCTTACCCTGAGGAATGAACACATCGGCATTGATCTTCTGGTTATCCGGTACCACAAATCCAAAGTTCTTATTTTTCTGGTAAAAGCCAACGATGGTCTGGTTCGCGCGCTCAATCACCTTGATGACTGCGCCCTCCGGGCGTTTTCCTTTGGAAGCCGGACTCGCCGTAATCTGCACGGTATCCCCGTGCATGGCATCTTTGGTCTTCTCTGCCGGAATGAACACATCCTGGTCCATGCCCTCAACGGTCACAAAACCAAAGCCTTTGGCGTGGCCGCAGAACGTTCCGATCAGGGTAAAGGCCTCCGGCTTTCCGTACTTTCCACGCTTGGAAAGGCCCACTTTTCCGTCTGCCACCAGGGCATCCAGAACCTCTTTTAATTCGTCCCGCTTCTCCCGCGGAACATCTAACAGCATGGCCAGCTCTTTGATCTTCATGGGAACATAAGTCGGATCGTTGATCAGGGCCAGCATTGCTTCTTTTCTTTCCTTTAATAATTCTTCTGTCATAAATTCTCTTAAAAATCCTCTCTTATACGAAAAGCACCCTTGTTTCCAAGAGTGCTTTATCTTACGCTTACACTAAGTTTAATACGATTGCCAGTACCATGAATGCTACTGCTGCAAATGTCGTGAACTTTTCCAGGGTACCCTCCATGGAACGTCCTTTATTCTTTCCCCAGTAGGTCTCTGCCATACCGCCGATAGCGCCAAGGCCCTGGGACTTGCCCTCCTGAAGTAATACGATCACGGTCAAAGCCAGACATATAAGAACGAAGATCACGGATAAAATCGTTTTCAGCATTGAAATGCACCTCCTAATAGTCAAACACTGACATTTTAGCATAGCCCGGCCGAAAATACAAGCCTTTTATTCCCGACGGTCTGCCGGAAGCCGGATATTGGCAGGTTATCGCACATTTTTAGCTTCTCAGCTCGATTCCGTAGGTCTTTCCAAGCTGTTTGAGGATTTTCTTGACGTATCCGTCTACGGTATCCGCGCCAAATGCCTCCTCCTTCGGAGTGAACAGAACCGTAAATGCCATGGACTTCTTGTTGGATAAGATCTGTTTTCCCTCGTATACATCGAACAGGGTTACATCCTTGACAAAGCTGCATGCTTCGCGGATGCAGTCCTCTACCTGACCGCAAGTAACATCTTTGTCCATAACCAGTGCCAGGTCACGCTTCTCCTCTGCAAACTTCGGAAGCGGCTCGAATACCGGAGCCTTGCCATACCATTTCTCCAGAGCCTTCATGCTGATTTCCAGAACATAGGCATCCTCACGCATGGCCTCGTCCTTCATGATCTCATATTTTACTTTGCCAAGGTAACCGATTTCCTCGCCCTCGCAGAAGATAGCTGCAGTCTGATACGGATGCAGGAACGGTTTTTCTGCCTTCTCATAGGTGAAGGAAACGTGCAGAACATCTGCAACGGTCTCAGCCATGCCCTTTAATGTGAAGAAGGACTCATTCTTGCCGAATACACCGATGCAAAGAGTCTCACGCTCGTCCGGATACTCGGTAAGCGGCAGGGACTTCGGAATAAATGCGTTTCCGATCTCGAAGATGCGGCCCTCGAAAATGCCTCTCTTCTGGTTGCGGCCCATGGCGTGGATCATCTGCGGAGCCAGGGTGGTTCTCATCAGGGACAGATCCTCGTTGATCGGGTTCATGATGCGGATAGCCTTACGCTCCATGGCATCCTCCGCAAAGCCCATCTGGTCTAAATCAGACGGGGAGAAGAAGGAATAATGGATTCCCTCAAATGCGCCTACGCTGCACAGGGCTCTCTTTACCTTCAGGATGGTCTTCTGACGCAGGTTGCTTCCGCCAATGGTTACCTTTGCGGTCGGAAGGAAGGTGGATTTAATGTGCTCATAACCGTACATACGAATGACTTCCTCTGCCACATCCGGGTAATCCTCCATATCCTCACGGTAAGCCGGGAAGTGCATGGTCAGCTCGTCACCGTTGATTTCCGGCTGGAAGTTTAATCCGGTCAGGATGCGTAAGATATCCTCATCCGGAACGGTAATGCCCAGAACGCCGTTGACTTTCTTAATGCTGGTCTTGAAGGTAACCGGCTCTAAGGAATTTCCGGTGTTGACATTCTTGTGGGTTTTGGAAACCTTACCAGCGCCCAGCTCCTCTACCAGATGCAGGGCACGCTTCATGGCCATCTCGGTTGCGTACTCATCGACACCCTTGGAGTATCTCTGGCTTGCGTCGGAGGACTGGCCCAGGGCGCGGGAGCTTCTGCGGATGTTGTCACGTGCAAACTTTGCGGACTCAAACATAACCTCAGTGGTGGTGTCGCGGATCTCGGAATTTAAGCCGCCCATGATACCAGCTAAAGCAACCGGCTTCTTGCCATCGCAGATAACCAGGTTGTTCGGATTTAAGGTGAACTCTTTCTCATCCAGGGTTACAATCTTCTCACCCTCGTTTGCGCGTCTTACCTGAATGGCATTTCCCTCCAGGAAGTCACAGTCAAATGCGTGGAGCGGCTGGCCCAGCTCACGCATGATGTAGTTGGTGATATCCACGATGTTGGAGATGGAGTTGTTGCCAACTAAAGCCAGGCGTCTTCTCATCCATGCCGGGGACTGACCCAGCTTCACATCGTATACATAGTGGGCAATGTAGCGCGGGCACAGATCCTGTGCATCTACGGTTACTTCAAAACCCTCTTTCTCCACCTCGGTCTCGGTGTAGTCCAGAGCCGGAGTTTTGAGCGGCTGGCCCAGTGCTGCTGCCACCTCTCTTGCCAGACCAAAGATGCTCTGGCAGTCCGGGCGGTTTGCGGTGATGGAAACATCGAAGATCCAGTCATTTAAACCGGTAAGTTCTTTGACATCGGCACCGATCTCGGCATCCTCCGGCAGTACTAAAAGTCCGTTGTAGCCGGCACCCGGATACAGGTCTTCGTTTAAGCCCAGCTCAGTTCCGGAGCAGAGCATACCGTGAGACTCATAGCCTCTTAATTTGCCTTTTTTGATGGTGGCCACGCCCTCGATGGTTACGTGGTCTTTTGCGGTTGCGTATACCTGTGCGCCAACCATGGCTACCGGGTACTTGCCGCCTGCCTTGACGTTATCAGCGCCGCAGCAGATCTGTAACAGCTCCGGGCCGCCTACGTTGACCTGGCACACATGAAGATGGGTCTCCGGGATCGGCTCGCAGGACTCCACGCAACCAACCACGATCCCGCTGATGTCCTTACCCACCTGCCATTTTTCTTCTACTTCAAATCCGCAGTCGAAGAGTTTAGTCTCCAGTTCATCTGCGGAAACATTAATATCTACATAGTCGTTTAACCAGCTTAATGGTACAAGCATTTCTAATCCTCCTGTCCTGATCAGTCATCGATCTGATCTAACACGCGCAGATCAGACTCAAAAAGCATCTTGATGTTGTTGATGCCGTATTTCAGCATTGCGATACGCTCCAGACCAAGGCCGAAAGCAAATCCGCTGTATTTTTCGGAATCGATGCCGCAGTTCTCCAGCACCTTCTTGTTTACCACGCCTGCGCCCAGAACCTCGATCCAGCCGGTGCCCTTGCACAGTCTGCAGCCCTTGCCGCCGCACTGGAAGCAGCTGACATCAACCTCAACCGACGGCTCCGTGAACGGGAAGTAGGACGGACGAAGTCTGGTTCTGGTGGACTCACCGAAGATTCTCTGAACGAACATATCCAGCATGCCCTTTAAGTCGCAGAGGGTGATGCCCTCATCTACCACCAGGCCCTCCATCTGGCTGAACATCGGGGAGTGGGTTGCATCATCATCGGAACGGAATACCTTACCCGGGGAAACAACCTTGATCGGCGGCTTCTTGGATTCCATAACATGAACCTGACCAGCGGAAGTCTGGGTACGCAGTAAGAACTCCGGAGACAGGTAGAAGGTATCCTGCATGTCGCGGGCCGGATGGTCCTGCGGGGTGTTCAGTGCGGTGAAGTTGTAGTAATCGGTCTCGATCTCGGTACCCTCGTACACTTCAAATCCCATGGAGGCGAAAATGTCAGTAAGCTGGTTGCGTACGGTGGTTACCGGATGCAGATTGCCGTAGCGAATCTTGACCGGCGGCATGGAAATATCGATCTTCTCGGATTCGTAGCGCTGCTGCTGCTCTTTCTCTTTTAATTTCTGGTCCAGCTCATCGAAGAACTGGTTTGCCCACTCTTTTGCGCCGTTGATGGTCTTACCAAACTCTGCCTTCTGGTCATTTGCCACATTGCGCATTTCCTTCATCAGCAGACCAATGCGGCCCTGCTTGTTGTCCAGAAAGGTCTTCTTAAACTCGTAGACACTTCTGGAAGTAGTCAGAGCATCTGCGCCCTGACGGATCTCTTCTTTGATCGCAGTGATCACTTCATTCAGCTCTTTTAAATCCTGCATGATTTTTCTCCTTTATTAAATATGAAACCTTTGATTTGCAATCCGCACATGTGGGTGAAGGCAATAAAAAAGTCCCTTCACGCCAATGCGCAAAGGGACGATAATATACCGCGGTACCACCCAGCTTCCTGCGAATAAAACGATTCACAGACACTTTCCGGTATGTAACGTACACCAGACGGCAATGCCTACTCCGCCAGCGTTTCTGGCATTCAGCAATGCAGCTCCCGTGGGAAATTCGGATATCTGCCTGAACGGAAAGAGGCTCACAGCCGCCGACCTCTTCTCTCTGACCGGAAACAGTATCTTAAAAACACGATCTTAGCTTTTCTTTTCATAAATTGTGATTGCAGGTATGTCTGCCCGAAACGGACAGTCATAATCTAATGAACATTCTAGTCAGTTTGAACCGAAAAGTCAAGGATTTTTTCCCGGACATTCCTCCCGCTTCCATGAAAGTCCGGCCGTTTCTGTGCGCACAGGTTTCTAAAATGTTCTGCCCCGAAACCCTTTCGTATACTCCACCACACACTCTTTCAGCTTCCGCACACTCTCCGACAGTTCCACGCCCTTCTCGGTTCCCATGCCAAGCTCTCTTATGCTTTTGGGCGTAACCGGGACGCAGCAGACATCATCGGTATTGCCGCGGATCATCAGCTCCGACATCATGGAAATGCCAAGTCCCTTTCCCACCATGCGGATGAGTGTTTCATCATCCACGTACACGGTCTGCTCTTTCGCTTTGACTCCTGCCTTTTCAAAAGCCGCATGCACATCAATGTCAAACCGCCCGTAGGGCATCAGAAAATCCTTTCCCTCGAACTCTTTTAATGGAAATTCCGCGCGTCCGTTTAACGGATAGGTTTTCGGCAGAATGGCGTACAGCAGTTCATGATAAAGCGGTGTCCACTCACAGGTCCCGTAATTCTGCTTACTCGCAAAGATCACATCCGTCTTCCCGTCCTGTAGGAGTTCGTACGGTTCCAGCGCATGATCCACCATGCGAAGGTCCACATCCACATTCGGGCAGATGCGCCGGAAGCGGTACAGAATCTCCGGCATCCAGAACATGGCAATACTGGCGTAGGCCGCAATGCGGATGGTCTCCATCTGTTTTTCCCGGATGCCCTGAATCCGGTTTTCCAGACTGGCATTGGCCTGTAGAAACTGACGGATATCCGGCATCAGTTCCCGCCCCTGCTCTGTCAGGGAAATTCCATTGTGGCTCCGGACAATGAGTGGAAACCCAATCTCCCGTTCCAGACTGTTCACCAGATGGGTCAGGCCGGACTGCGTGTAGCCGACCACCTCCGATGCCCGGGAAAAGCTTCCAAGATCCACTGCCGTCATTAAAATTTCCAGTTTTTTCGCGTCCATCTCATTCTCCTTTCCTTACTCCCATGCTGTTCTCGCGCATCCAGTCTTCCTATTAGCATTCTTTATAAACATGGTATTACATTTTGTCATACTTCTATTATAAACATGGATTTCCCAAATCACAAGATGGACATTACAATAAAAGCTACCAACCCTTACGAATGATTGCGAAATAATAATAGGATATGAGGTGATCAGGCATCATGAAACAAACACATCTTTCTTTGAAACAGCGTCTGCTGGTAGCTGCCACTTTATTCGGCATGTTTTTCGGTGCTGGAAACCTGATTTTTCCGGTCCACTTAGGCCAGCTGGCGGGACGGAATCTGATTCCAGCCACAATCGGCTTTATCCTGACTGCCGTTGGCATCCCGATCCTCGGCGTTGCCGCCATCGGAAACACCCACTCTGACGGCCTGCAGGCACTGGCTTCAAAGGTTGGCAGACGGTATGGCTGCTTTTTTACCTGCCTGCTTTACTTAACCATCGGTCCGTGCTTTGCCATTCCGCGATGCGCTACCACATCCTTTACCACCGGCATTGCTCCGATGCTCGGAGACGCTGTTAACGGACGCATGGCACTGTTTCTCTTTTCCGCAGTGTTCTTCGCTCTGGCACTGCTTTTCTCCCTGCGTCCGGGAAATATTACACTCTGGATTGGAAAAATCATTAATCCGCTGTTTTTATTTTTCCTGGGAATCCTGATCGTATCTGCCCTGCTGCGTCCGGGCGCACCGGCTTTTGCCACCATCCCGGATGCTTCCTATCAAAGTGGCGCCCTGTTTCAGGCGCTCTCCGAGGGCTACGGCACCATGGATGCCATTGCAGGCCTTGCCTTCGGTATTGTGGTCATAAATGTAATCCGCCAGATGGGTGTGCAGGATGATGAGAACATTGCCAGAGAGGTGTTGCATTCCGGTATCCTGGCCGGGCTCCTTATGGCATTCATCTATATACTGACCATCCTCATGGGAGCACAGTCCCTGGGCCTGTTTGCCGCATCCGAAAACGGCGGCATTGCCCTGGCCCAGATTTCCAGCCACTATCTGGGCCGCGCCGGAATCCTGATTCTGGCTGTCACCATCACCTTTGCCTGCTTAAAGACCTCCATCGGCCTGGTGACCAGCTGCGCGGAAACCTTTGAAAAAATGTTTCCGAACCGCCTCGCCTACACCACATGGGCTGTACTTTTTACTGCGTTTTCCTTCCTGATTTCAAACGCAGGACTTTCCACCATCATCCGGTACTCCGTGCCGGTGCTGATGCTGATTTACCCTCCGGCCATTGCCCTGATGCTGCTGGCGCTGTTCGGAAAGCACTTTAACCATGACCGCAAGGTTTATTTCTGGGTTACCGTGTGCACCTGGAGTGCCTCCCTGTTTGACTTTTTCAAGGCACTTCCGGAGGAATTACAGATACTGTTCCACCTGGACGCAGCCGTGGAACTGGCCGAAAAGTTCCTGCCATTTTTCAGCCTGAACCTTGGCTGGATCCTGCCCGCTGTCCTGGGGCTCATCATCGGACTTTTGTTCCAGAAACGTAAGAAAACCCTGCAGGCCTTCGCGTAAGGCCGCAGGGTTTTCTAATGTCATGCTCAGGAGCGGTTTCGTTTCCGCAGGATTTCCATTGCTCTTTCCAGCATTTCCGGTGTCACCTTGTAGGGATAATGCCGGATATCGGACATATCCGGAATCCGGGTCAGGCTTTCCTTCCACTGCTCTTCTGTAATCTCGATATCTTCCAGGGAAACCGGAAGCTTTAAGTCTTTGTTTAACTGATAAATCTTTTCGAATTCATCCATCTGGCCATCCACAAGCAGCAGCAAAAGCACGCCAAATCCGACCACTTCTCCATGTAAATGCTTCTCCTCAATGACCGGATAAGAAGTCAGCGCGTAGAACACCGCATGCGCAAGGCCACTGTTGTAATCCGGTGTGAAATCCTTGGTCAGGAAAATGGACGCGATTCCGGTGGTAACCACGATGGCAAGCACTACCTGCTCCACCTCGTAAGTGCAAAGTCCCTTTTTGTGATCCGCCAGTGCCTTTGCGCCATACATGAGCAGCGGATCGCGGCACATATGGCTGGTTGCCACGCCAAGGGATGTAAAATGCTCCAGCCGCTCATCCTGGGAAGAGATGGTTGCCTCATAGTATTTCGCATAGGTATCACCAATGCCCGCCCACATATACTGGCTCGGAGCCTTCGCGATGATCTCCGTATCGATGAAAGAATGCATCACCGGGCGCACAAAGAAATTCGGTTTTAAAAACGTGCCGTCCTCGTTGTACATGATGGACACCGACGTACATGCCGCGCAGTTGGACGCAATGGTCGGAAAAGCAAATACCGGCTTGTCATCCGTGATGCATAAGCATTTCACGGTATCCAGAGCCTTTCCGCCACCCACGCCAAAGACCATATCTGCTTCTTCGTATTCCGGCAGTTCGCGCAGCTTCTCTACCGCCGCGTAAGTACAGTCCGTTCCGTAAAGTTTTGTCCCGATGATCTCCAGGTTGGTTTTCGCGACATAGGCCCGGATTTTGTCTTCCGCCGCTTTCAGTGCCCGTCTGCCCCCAATGATCAGAACCTTTTTTCCGTAAGATTCGCAGACCGGACCGATCTTGTCATAAATCTTATCTCCGATCGAATAGTTTGGTAAATGAACCTCATAGTTTTCCAGCTTCACTCGTTTCACTCCTCCTGGTTATTCCACATGATTTCGATCTGTCAGAATAATTCCCTTATATCGTGGAGAGGTCCGCTCTAATTCATAGCACTCTCCCTCCGGCGTCGGATACTGGTTCACGAAATCGCGGATCTGCTTCATTTCGTCCTCTGTCAGATCAAAAGCCAGGGTCTGAAGATTGGATTTCACATGTTTGGAATTTCTCGTTCCAACCATAACCGCGCCCACACTCTTCTGATTTAAGATATACTGGGTTGCCACGTTAGCAATCGACACTCCGTGGTGATCTGCAATGGCCTTCAGTACCGGAAGCAGTTTCTGCATGCCATCCCAGCCTAATGAGTCCTCTATGATCTGCATATACTTAACCTGGGAACGGGTTTCCGGCGCCTCATACGCTTTCCCCATGTAACGCTCCGCCAGAAATCCGCCTGCCAGGGTACCATACGCAAACGTATAAATGCCATGCTCTGCGCTATAATCCAGAAGCGTGCGTTCCGGCCGGCGGTCAAATACAGAATACTGCGCCTGATTGGACACTACCGGAATTCCCGCATCCACCATCTGCTTCAACGCATTGGTGTCCATGTTGCACATGCCGATGTTGCGGATTTTTCCTTTTTCCTGCAGCTTTACCAGATCAAACGCGGTCTCCATCATACCCGGAACATTAAAATCCCACCAATGGAACTGAACCAGATCCAGAGCCTCCCGGTGCATTCTCTTCAAAGAACGGTCCACGATGCCTTCCGTGTACTTCATATTGATGACCGGAAGCACATCTTTATCCGGCACAAATTTGGTGTGAATCTGAATATCCTCCTCCTGATAATGTCCGCTGCCCTTTAAGTCCATAACAAACCGGCCCAGCACTTCCTCTGCCCCCGTATAAATATCCGCGCAGTCAAAGGTTGTAAAGCCCTGCTCCACCAGCTCATGGAACGCGCGAATGGCATCATCGTAGTCCAGATGTCCCTGCAGACAATGCTCCGCAGACAGCTGCCAGCACCCATTGATGACACGGTTAAAGGTATATCCATTTTTAAATTGACATTTTTTCCGCATGATAGATTTCCTCTTTTCTTAGACTTCGTTTTCTCTCTCCGGTTTCCGGATCGGCACCACGGTACACTGCCCATGACTCTGAATCCGTTTTCCCACTCTTGTAATTTTAAATCTGGCTCCACAGTTTGGATCCGGACAGGCAATCTCCGTATCCGAAAGCATCCAGTCATTGGGATCCAGTGGCCGCTGCTTTGCCGGAAGCACCGGAAGAAGGGCACTTAAGGAATACATGGAAAAGGATGTATCCTTCGGGAACACCAGATTTTCCCCCTGTACCAGAAAATAATCCCCGACCTTATGGCTGCACACCATCGGCCGGTCCGTGGCTACCACTTCCACTTTTAAATCATATAAAGTAAATGTATCGTCCATTCTGTCTGCTCCTTTTTATTCTTCCTTCTGACATCCCCAACCAGTCAGTACTGCCCCAAAAAATACAGCAAATAACACAAAGCCATAAATGGTTCCGCCTGCTACAACAACAGGAGAAAGTCCGTTCAGGGCAGATCCGATAAATACAAACACACTCATAAACGGAATGATGGCCGGGAGACTGTTGGCCGTACCATCTAACAGGTTTGCCCTGCGGTATGGATGAATATTTCTTGCCGCTCCAATCTTATTTAAAATAGGTCCAAACGTCAGAATGGAAGCACTGGTCACGCCGCCTAAGAGAATCGTCGTAAACGCGATGCCCATCATGCAGACCAGCTCTGCTCCCTGGGTGGTGCCAGCCATCCGGCTGTCCAGAATCTTCTCAGCGATCAGATTCAGCATACCTGCGTCACTCAGAACACCCATGATGCCAAACACGGAAATAACCAGCGCGCAGGTCGGTAAAATATTGTTGATGCCGTCAATCAAAAATCCTACTGCCGCATTGTTTGCCGCGTCATTAGAAAACACCTGTGCCGGAGTAAAAAGTCCTGCTGCCAGGCCAACCACGGTACCCGTTACCAGACCCACTAAAATACCTTCGTAAATATTTCTCGTTTTTGTTGAAACAGTTAACATCAGAACAACCGGGATCAGCATCACCAGAGAAACCGGATTGGCTGCCGCGTCAATGGAACCGCCCTCATATACACCGCCCATACCACCAAAGACCGCAAAGATCACAATCGTGATCAGGCCTGCTACTGCGGAATATTTAATACGGCTGGAAACAACACCACCGATATCTGCCGGCTTTCCATTTTTAAACTGCTGGGTCGATGCGGATGCAATGGTCGTATCTGAAATCGGAGCCAGATTGTCACCGAAAATTGCGCCAGACACAATACATCCCGCCATCATCATTTCATTCGCGCCCAGCATAATGCCAGCCGGATAAAAAATCGGAAACGCGATAAACATGGTTCCGATGGACGAACCGGTTGCCGTGGAAACGATGCAGGCAGCAATAAATGTAAATGCCACAAAGATGCCGCCCTTCATACCAACCGCATTCGCGATCCACACAAAACCGCCTGAAAGACCGCACAGTTTAATCAGAGCACTGAACATACCGACCAGCAATAAAATCACAACAACCGATACCGATGTGATTGAGGAAATGCCCTTGATGGCACTCTCCCAAAAATCACTGTAGCTGGTACAGAAGACGCCGCCGATCAGAAGCGCCAGAAAACCACCTGCCGCAAGTGCCTCCATATTGAAGGCCTTAAATCCAATGAAAAGCACCATGCAGAAGAACACATAAATTGCCACCGGGATCAGCGACATCCCGATCCCGCCCCGAAACTGAAGCTTTCTCTCTTCACTCATACTTTTTTCCTTCCTTTCTCTTGTTTCCTGTGCTGTAAAAAATCTTCGGGAGCTGTCGGGAAATTGTCCCTGACACCTCCGGCTGACATTCAAGAGTCCGGCGGGGCGTTTTTTGTATCATAGGGCGCAATTTCCTTTAATACAAAACAGCCCGCCCCTGAACTACGTTCAAGGACAGGCTGTTATATACCTGCGGTACCACCTTGTTTGGTGCCAAGCACCCACTCTTTACAGAATGCCATTACATTCCTGGTCCGTTAACGCTGACCGTTGCGTCGCAGCTACTAAAGACCGATCTGCTTTTCTAACCGTTCCTTTTCACCTTGCCCTCCGAGGCCCACTTACCATGACACTCTGTCCGGATTCCACCACCCCGAACTCTCTGTGAGACTGCTTATATGGTACAACTTCCTCTTCAATGGTTTAAAGCAATGATAGCAATGGAAATGAGAAATGTCAAGTATATAATTTTTAGAAAAGCGTAAGAATGCTGTAATTCAGACATTTTTCTCGACAGACGGCCATTCCATTATTATAATATAGGTACCGGGTCACTGCATTCTCTGCCCGGAATTTATATCTGCTTTTGGAGGAACTGCCTATGAATATCACGGTAATTTACGCTTCCGGCCGAAAAACCAGATCAAGTACTTACCAGATCGCGCAGATGCTCATCAAAGAACTTCTGGAAGATGGAACCTGTTTTTCCTTCTTTCTCCCGGATGACATGCCTCACATCTGTACCGGATGCCGCGCCTGCATCCTTGGAAAAGAGCAGGCCTGCAAGGGTGCTGCCGCCATGGCTCCCATCCTTGAGGCTATGGAGCAGTCCGGACTGGTTCTGTTCTGTGCGCCCACTTATGTATATCATGTTCCCGGACAGATGAAATCCCTGCTTGACCACATTGCATACCGTTGGATCGTTCACCGCCCTGATCTTTCTTTCATGAAAAAGCAGGCAGTCATCATTAACACAGCTGCCGGCGGCGGCATGCGTTCCACCGTCCGCGATATCAAAGACAGTACAGAAAACCTGGGGTTTGCGAGAACTCACTGCATTTCCCAAAGCGTATGGGATTACACCTGGAACAATCTTCCAGAATCCTTTCAAAAATCCATTCATCGCAAAGTAACGCGTACCGCCCGGAATGTCCGGCACTGCGCCAGACATCTGACTCCGTCGCTGAAAGTATGGTGCGTGTTCACCCTCTATCGTTTTCTGCATAAGCACCAGAAAATGAGCACAGTCGATGATGCTTACTGGCAGGAGCATGGCTACAACACAGGGTGGCCCTGGAAAAACAAAAAAGCACTATAATTATTGAAACCCTTTTCGTTTTCTTGCCGCTCCGATCAGCTCTTCCGCCTCATCAAACGCGCCGGGCAGATAGCTTTCCATCCACTCTTTTCCTTCTTTTTCCTGTTTCTTGATTTCAGCCCAGTTCACCAGAACTTCATCCGAGCCGGAAACCGCGGTGGTTCCAAACACATGCGGGTGCCGGCGAATCATTTTATCCGTGATTCCGCGCATGACATCCTCCAGCGTAAACAAGCCTTCTTCCTTTGCAATCTGCGCATGCATGACCACCTGCAAAAGCAGGTCGCCCAGCTCTTCTTTTAAGTTCTCCGCATTTCCCGTCTGCTCCAGAATGTTGATGCCGCCAACCACCTCCGCGGCCTCCTCCACACAGGCCGCTTTCAGGGAACCATGGGTCTGTTCCCGGTCCCAGGGGCATCCGTCCTCCGCGCGAAGACGGGCAATAACCTGTACCAGGCGGTTTAATTCTTTATCTAATGGATCGTAATTTTCGTTCATAACCAGTCTCCTTTATCTTATTGTTTCATTTCTTTTACATTATGCCATACCGTAAATCCGACACCCACCCAGATAAAACAAAACGCAATCAGTCGGTGAATCTCCAGCGGTTCATGGAAATAAAAGAGGCCCATAAGAAACTGGATTGTTGGGTTTACATACATCAGAATTCCCGTCAGATAATAGGGAATCATGCGGACTCCTCTGTTAAATAACAAAAGCGGTACAGAAGTGATCACCCCGGCCATTGGGAAAAGCAGAAACTGCATTCCATGAAGAATCCCCAGGCTTCCATGTCCATTCATTTCGCTGTAAATACAGAAAAGAAGCGCGATCGGTGTTACAAACAATGTTTCCGCAAACAGGGACAGTCCCGCATCCAGATGCACGCTCTTTTTTACTGCCCCGTAAAAGGCAAAGCTTAACCCAATGACCATGGCCATAACCGGCACCATCCGGTACACACCAATCAGATAGCCCACTCCGATCAGGGAAAACAAGGCCGTCATCTGCTCTAACCGACTCATCTTTTCATGAAAGAAAAACACGCCGATACCCGTGACAAAAATCGGTTCCAGAAAATATCCAAGGCTGGCATCCAGTACATGTCCCGAATTGATGGCGAAAATGTACACGCCCCAGTTGATGCACACCAGCACGCCACTGACCATGCAGCAGAACACGGTCTTTTTCTCTTCAAAGATCTTTCTGATATCTCCCATCCGCCCGGTCACTGCCAGATAGCCAAACATAAAAATCATGGACCAGACCACTCTCTGAGCCAGTACATAAGCAGAATTTACCTCTGCAAGAAGGTTCCAGAATACGGTGAGCAATCCCCAGCAAATGTATGTGATTGTAACGCTGATCGTTCCTTTTCTTTTTGTAGTATCCATAGATTAGTTCTCCTGTTGTCTGTCAATTTTCCCTATTCTTCCGGCCAGAATAAATCATCCAGTGTTTTATCCAATGCCTTACAGATTGCAATACACAAATAAATACTTGGGTTATAGTCTCCCTTTTCGATGGCGCTGATTGTCTGCCGGGACACACTGCAAAGTTTTGCAAGTTCTTCCTGCGACAGATCCTTTCCGGCTCTTGCAGCCTTCATTCTAAGATTCTTCATCTTCATCCTCATTTCTGCCGGCTTTTCGAATCACAATAGCTCCGGAAACCATCAGGAAGCAGATCAGACACAAAAGGTTAGACCCTCCCGCCCCAAAGTCCAGCACACCATGCTCCAAAAACCTGCCGCTGCGGATGCTCTGGAGTAAAGATGCGGCATTGCTCACAATAATAAACGCACATAACAGAAGATACCGGTTTCTATTTTCCAGCACCCGGAAAAATGCATCGTTTAAGATGGAATACACCGCAAACACGGTAACTCCTGCATATAAAATCAGAAACAGCAGCATATCGGTTGTCATATAGTTTGAAATATTCAAACCATCTGTGTCATACAAAAGTCCCGTCACAGCCAACAGCACTATGATTACGGAAAACCCAAGCTTATACGCATTTCCCCGGATCTGCAGCTGCATTTCATCATAATGCATTGTACCGGCTTTTTTCCTGCTGACAAGAAAAATGATACAAAAGACCAACGCAAAACTCAACAGTGCAGCAAAACTATGGTTCATCATAAAATTCCTCCTTTTTGTTTTTTATATTGCATGCTTCATCAGGTTAAGTTTATTGTAGTGTTTTGTGTGCATTATGTCAAGTTTATTTTACATTTTTCTTTTTATGTGTGAATACCAAAATGTTGCATGATAAATTCACTTGCATGTAAGTACGTAATATCATATGGGTTTTTAATTATGAAACCAACGAGAATGCTATTTTTTCTCTTTGGATGGCTATTTACATTTGCATTTTAAGTCTGCTGATACTTGTTGTCGTGGGTGTAATCCGCCTACCCGGCAGGACAAATTATCCTAAAAAAAAATGGAAAATAATGAAAATCTGAAATAAAGAGAAAATTAGAAATACCTCTAATACCTTTTTCAGTATTCCGAAATATCCCTGGTACTGTCCATACAAGTATCATATAGGTATCACAGAAAAGAAAAAAGCTCCAGAAACGGCTTGTTTACGCCATTTCTGAAGCTGTGAGTATTATTCAAACTCAATGATTGCATTTCGGTTTCTACAATATCTTGTGGTTTTGATTCTATAAAAAGTACCATATTTATACATATTATACAGGCTATTTTCTTTTACCAGAAATATTTGGGTCAAAAGTTGGTCACCCTTCTGTGCTGAAATCAAAAAGCTTTTCTATCTTCTGCAACTTTCATACGGTAGGACATATAATCATTCGGTGTCTTCATCGTTCTTTTCCGAACAATCTATAACTTCCCAGTATCCGTTTTTAGGCGAACCATGTCGGACAAGAATATCAAGTTCTTTTAATTTCTTAATATTGTTTTCTATATTTCGACTAGCAACGCCAATCTTTTCTGCTAATTTTACCGCTGATAACCGATTGTTCTCCATAAGCAATTTTAATATTTCCAGCTGCGTACTGTTAAAATCAACTGTCTCTTGTTTCTCCGATGCTTCTCCGATGTTTCTCCGATGCTTCTCCGATGTTTCTCCGATGTTTTTGTTTTCTAAGGTCATCGGTAAAGAATCACGGAACAATTCTACCCGAAACATGTTATCGAATTCTTGAAATTTTGGTTCTAAAAGTCCATATTCTTTCGCAGCATTTAAAATTCTTTTAATTCCACTGCCCCATGCTTCCACAAGTCCCATCTGACTAAAAATATTAGCAATTGCTTTATTTCGGATTTTAGAATGGCCATTCATGACTTCCTCATAAGTCAGTCCATTATACAAGCCACCAGGAGAAGTCACCTCTAGTCGATCATCATAAACCGCAACCTGAATACAGGATTCATCCAATAAATTTCGATGACAGTGTGCATTGATAATCATTTCCCTGATTGCCTCTAGTGGAAGCTCATACTTTTCTTTTCTCACCAAGCCATCAATCCTCGCTCCAAGTCTTATATTCCTCAATACAAAATCTACTGCTGATTCAATCTGTGCATAGATTGGTCCTGTAAATTCTCTTTTATCCAGAAATACTGCCCGGTCCGTTCCTTTAAAGACTGCACATTGGGTCTTAGAAAATGGAAAGTAATCAGAAGTTAACAATGCATAGGCATTTGTTGCCATTACCTGTCCTTCACTTTGTTTCAGAATTTTCCAGTTAATGAGTTGCTCTTTCTTTACTGAATGTTCTGTCATTCCAGCTTTTTTCCGAAAGTTTTCAATATCCTGGCAAAGTCTTTCGGTTGCTTCATCCGAAACAGAATAACCCACACAAGTAAGTTCATCCCATGAAATCCGGGCACCTTCCATTTCAAGTTCTCTTATTTTCTCTGGAAAAGCTTGTCTGGATGTACCTGCTACACGAATATAGGTGCCATTCTCTTTTCCCTTTGATTTCAGATAATATGGACGATTTTTTCCTGCTTCTACGGACACAACAATAACTGTTTTTCCATCTACTGTCTGTGGTTCAATATCAGGAATAATCTGCGGCATACAAGAATCTGAAACGGCATTGGCAATTCCATCCATTACCTGAAATAATATCTCATTTTCCACGCCAACAATCTCGTGTGTTTTATCATCTATACCTACAACCAGCTTTCCACCCTGAGTATTAGCAAAAGCTACAATAGTTTTCATGTACTTTTCGCTTTTATCTGGTAAAGTGACTTTGTATTCAACATTTTTTGATTCCCCAGAAAACAATGTATCTCTTGCCATTTTTTCATACCTCATTTTTTCATCATTTCTCGCATCATCAGTGCAGTATTTTATTTAGCTAATTGTATTGTACCCTATTATGAATGTTAATCAAACATTTTTACAACATTTACAATATAGAATTCGGCAAATGAAAATAATTAAAACAATAGCAGGCAATCTCATCACGGATCATTCTGATTTGTGATGTACTACATCCTAAAAAGTATTCTCATCGAATGTAATAATATCGTCTTCATCCATATCTACTAATTCATCTTCTCCTGATATAGTATACCTTTTAAGAATTGATTCCAAATTGAAATCCACATTAACGGTTTGATCATTTCTTTCCGGCTCTAATGGGAGAAGTTCTTTAAACCTGAACTGGCTCCCCTCCTGCCACACCATAAACGTCTTGTCTGAGCTATGCATCAAATTGTCAAATCTTTCTCTCGCTTTTGGTGATGGTTCCCTATACAAACGGAATAGCCAGACAGGCATTAACTCAGCTTCAGTTAATCCAGACATTAATCTATCATAATTAATCATTAACGTCTCTTGGAAAGTTCCCCACTTCTCGCCGCTATCACTATATCTAGCGATTACGTTTCCTCTTTTATCAGAGTATGAAAAACCGTCTCCATAAACAATGCCGGTAAGTCCTCTCGTTAATTTAGAAGGGAAAGTATAGTATCTCTCTGTTTCCATTTCGTCTGCACTGAGACATTCTTCTACTAATTTAAATATTTCAATTTTACTATTATCCTTTCCGATTGACAACACACTATTTATCTCACGCTCTGAATGCACTAAGCAAGCTTCTTGTGGGGTACAATAGCATCTGCAATCTTGATATGAATGAAAATCACATACATTCAGTAATTCATTTCTATCTTCGCAATAATTATCCAATAGTATTAGCAGTTGTTGAAAATCATTTTTCTTAACTGCACCTGCTGAAATCCATACAGTTTCTGTAATTCCGCTCAAATTGTTTTGTACATCAGTTGCTGTATAGAGAAGAACCTCTCCGTTAGTATTCGATATCCATTTATCGAACTGGGGAATATCCGTATTCTGCATCCACCTTTCAATCTTCTCTTTATCAATTGTCTCACAATCAAGACATGCTAACAAATCGGCATTGAACCAAGTATGCTTTTTCGCTCTATGCAATGTGTTAGCATAATCTTGATATGTATTAGTAAAATCCTCTAACTGAGAATAATCATCCACATATTGAAAAGTCTCATAATCTTTACTTAATGGAATTTCATTAGCAAATATCGCCTCTATTTTATGTTTAGCAAGCCAAACATTCTTCTCTGCAACAGTCATAACACGGCTCATTTCCCCATGAGTTGCTGGATAATATGTTCTTCGAATCACGATATCAATTCCAAGGTTATCTTTATCTTCATATCCCCAAAATCTTTCTTTATTCCATCCCTGATCCAGTATAAATTGATATGCTAAAGCGATAATAAACCCCTCAACTTTCAAATCAGAAAGGTTATATTTCGTCTCATATTTTGTAATAAACTCAGCTGCCTTATAATGGTATTCTTTTGTTATATAATCTGTTCTGAAATAATCATCTAATCTATCACAAAGAACATATCTAGCCAAATCATAATCTATCGCCTGATAACCTCCCATACGATTTGAATTTAATGCATCTCTGCATAACGGTAAATAATCTGGATCATAAGAATATGGAGGTGTAACCAATTGACGCAGTCCTGCATCCATCAGCCCATGGGAAATTGCAGTTTTAACAACACCTGCCCCATAATACCTTAAAGCAACATTTTCGTATTTCTTTAGTCCTTCGTTGCTAAATAAATTTTCTATGAACCATTTTGAAGCAATAAGTAAATATTCATCACAGATAAATTGATCTAAAGCTATTCCAAATGAAACCGCAAATATGTCTTCAAGTACTTGAACATCGTCTATTGATATACATTTTTCAAATAGTTTCCAGAATTCTAATGGATTAGATATTCCCCATGCTGTTAATTTGTATCTGCTACTTTGGCGAACAGAATTATTTACCGATGACAAACTCCAGACTAATGCCAATGGTGCAGCAGTATGTTTATCCGTATTATAGAGCTTAATGCTTTCGAAATCTAATTCCGTATATGCTCTCCAATCTGAATTATAGTTATCCTTTAAATAAGATGGAATTGACCACCAAATGTCTCTTTCTGTCGCATTGTCAAATTCTCTCAAAAATTCATCTAACAACATTGAACCTAATGGATGTTTATCTATTCTTAAAACAGGCTGAATAACCTTACTAAAAATCTCTCTAAATTCTGCAACTGAAAATTTCATTAATTTCTTAAGATACTCTCTATATTTCTCTGCAACATTTGTCGAACAATTAGCAAGTGCATAGCAAATCAATTCAAAGGCATCTTGATCGTCTATTGTGAGATTTTCAAACTCTGTTATAAGTTTTCCATTTTCAATTGCAATTAAAGACAACATTTGGTGAATACCATCGGTACATTTAATCTCTATTTTTTGGCCAGAAATCAATCCTGCATACATTTTTTGAGCAATAAGATAATCAAATGCCGGTTGCATCCCCCACGAATAGAAAGTAGTTGGCGCAGAAAAGTCATCCGCTTGCTTTATGTGTGAATAAATAAAGCCCTCATCCATAAGAAAATTAAGTATTTCGTCCAAGTAATTTTTTACCGGTATAGAGACCTTATCGAGTATCTCTTCGTATTGAATCGAACTATTTTTTGTAAATAATTGCGCCAATTCAATCAAAGCTGTTTGAATGACTTTCACGCCTCTCAAGCCCTGATGATCTGAAATATATGTATCTTCCATAGAAGAAATTTTTGCTTTATATAATTCTGTTAAGACAGTCGTGTTTTTGCTCAAATTAACAATTGGGGTATTACGATATATGTCCGAAAACAATTTAATCGATACTGGATTTTTTAAATTGGTCTTTATCCAATGGTTTTCACCGATATCAATTCGATACTTTGAAAAGTACTTATCACATATTTCATCAAGGTCTCCATCACCGGAAATAGGCAATGAATAAAAGCAATCCCGATATGATAGTTCAAAACGGTTCTCAAACACATATGGTCTAGACAAAAATACAAACTTAATCCTTGGAAACCTTTTTTTGAATGCAGTAGTTTCTTCGATTTTTCCTTTCCAATATTCCCATGAAGATGCTTCATCAATTCCATCAACAATAACCACACATTGAGGTTCTATAAAGAATTCACCATCTCTTGGTTTTCTGATAAATGCCGCATTTTGTAAGGCACCAAAAAGCTCGATCTCATTCCATTCCGCATTCAATCCCAGAGTTTTTATTATCATAGATGCCCAAGAATCACCCTCTTTGTACTCTTTAGCATGAACGATCACTGGCAAATGAACACCATTTTGTAAATAACTAGCAGACTCTGCAATAATCCCTGCGGTCTTACCAGTACCTTGCATTCCTAAAAAAATAATTTTATTATCATCACGATAGTCTATCAAACGTACTAAATTGAAGAAATCATCCTCGATATTTTCCAACAATTTTTCTGCTTCACTAAAATGAAAATACTTACCAAAGTGTAAAGAAGAATTTCTAATATCCGCTGAAGAACAATTTAAGCTAAATATTTCAGTAATTTTGCTCACTCTACTTCCTAATTTAATAGCTTGTCTAATAGAATCGAGAACGCTCAACCATTTACTAATAATAATCAAATCTTTTTCAATATTATCCTGTAATTCTTTTTCTGCTTTTGGAATTCCTAATTCCAATAAATCTTTATATGAACGCATTAGCGCTTCCATTCTAGCAATGAACTTACAGATTTCTTCGTATCGACGTAAAGACAATTCTATACTGCCTACAAAGTACTCTAACTGATTATGAATATACCCCGCTGTATGAATCTCTGGAATATATTTTGCTTTTGCCCATCCATTTACAGTCTTCTCAAATGAAAGCTTAAAAAGATCATCGAATACAATCGTATTCTCGAACCAATATTTGTAAATTCCTTGATTCTCCGGTCTAGTCAGACGTTCCTGAATAGAAGTTTCATCCCATAGAATAATATTAACATTCGGATTCGATTTTTTTAAATCGGAGCTCAATTTATCCCATCTATCTGACTCTGTATTATTTGCAACCTTTCTGTCTCTAACAATCCGCTTATTTCCTAAATCCCTAGGAACGCATACAACATATTCTTTAATATTTGGGCGTACTGCAACCGCAGTTTGGAAAGATTTTTCTATCTGTCTTATTTGTCCGTCTTCGATTTTCTCAGGAAACCACTTGGATTGTACAGCAATTATGTCGCCATTCGTCAAAGAAGCAAATGCTTCAACTCCTCCATCTCCTCCATCTCCATTCACAAACGAAAAATGAGTCAATTCTTCTCCATAAGTATCCTTACACCATGACTCAAAAAGCAAATTGCACATAACTTCAAATGCATGATTATTTGATTCGCCATGATTATCAAACCTCGTCCAGTCCATACATATTTCACCCTCTTTTAGTATCTAACACATCTATGTGTGATAGATTAGTTTTTTATTTTCTTTAACCGGTTTACTGTGACTTTGTCCACTTCGACTGCTGTCTGCCTTCCTGCTGATAGCTGTGCAGTTTTTTCAGCACACTTGCCTTTGTCGGCGGGTCTGATGTCTGTTTCTTCTGTGCTGTCTGATTCTTCCACTCTCGCAGATCCTTGTTATATTCCCGGATCAGCTCCTCTGATTTGTGATATGCCTTTGCAAAAGATTGAACATCTGGATAGTCTGCCTGTTTTACATTTTGCTCCATATCCGTGTGTATCCGCTTCTCCAGTTTCTCTGTCTGTTTGATTTTACTCTCTAAAGACTTCCGTTCTTTTCCTTTGAAAAATCCCTTTGTTTCGGAAAGCTGCTTCTTCATGGAAGAAATCTCCTGCTGTGCCTGTTTCATTTCCTGTGACTGCTTCTGGAGTTTATCCATCAATATCCACATATCGTTCCATTCCTGCAAGTCAATCTTCGGTACTGGCTTCGGCGGAAGCTTAAATTTGAAAATCATTTCCTGCAACAAGTCTTCCGCACCTCGAATAATCTGCCGGAGCATATCTGGCAGCCAACCATGTGCCCTTATAGATTGTACCGTTTTGTCTGTGATTTCTTCCTGCTTGACTTTCAAAATATCTGCCTCCGGGACACCTTCCACCAATGCCACATCCACTGTCCGATTCCATTCTTGCCTTGCTGCATTGTCGGCTCGTATCTCTGCTTCTTTCGGATTGTTCTTCCCGATTTTCTTCGTTGCCAGATACGCACCGCCCTGCTGAAAGACAGACAGTTTTTCCGATTCTTCTTTCACATGACAGTTGATGATCTCTGTGAACATTTCTTTGACTTCCCTGGTAAATGCCTTACTCTTAAACCATTCCTCTTTCTTCGTAAAGATATGGCTTTCGTAGGCTTCTCCCTTGGGGATAATGCTGCACCCTGCCCGGATATTTCCCTGCTCATCTAAAATCTCTTTTTTCGTCCGTCTGTGCTTGCCCTGTTCATCATAAAACATATTTCTGTTAGCAATTTTCACTTCTGGATGCTCCAGCATTTTCCGCTCACTGAATACCAGATGAATATGGTAATTGGTCATTTTCTTATTATGGTGAAGTGCCGCACTGCATTCCACGTCATATCTTTTATGAAAGCTATCTGTAAAAATTCTGACCACATCATCAGACTTGTACTCCACAAAGCTCTCCGGAAGTGCAATAATAAACTCTCGCCCTTCAATACATTTTCCAGTCGTTCCGCTTGTCTTAAAATCCAACTGATTCTCTCTGGCAAGATTCTTCCAGAACTCCGGTGTTGCTCCCTCTGTCTGGTAGGTCGCATATAAATGTTCCTGCCGCTTTGGATTAGAAATATAATCAATTCTCCCTGCCACATCGGACAGCTTGTTTTGTCTGATAAATGAATGTCTGCCTAGCACAATATGAAACTGGAACACGGAAACCCAAAGCAGAACTTACCGCAGCATTGGCACAGGCACTGGATGTTTCCCCTCATGCCCTCGATGTGCCTGATATTGACAGCTATGTTGGTCTGATGCACACTTTATTTACCCTTGAAGATCTGTACGATCTGACTGTCAGCAAAGCAGATGAGGAAATCTGTCTGAAAGTCGATACTTCCAAAGGAAAAGAAGCTCACGAACTGCTGAAACTGCTGTATACATGGAAAGAACAGGCAGACAAGCTATCTTCCGGTGAAATCAGCAAAGATGAATACGATACCTGGCGTTATCACTATCCAGAGTTCGATACCACACAGATCTGGGCGAAGGTTCCGTCTCAGGATCTCAGCGACGCACTGGTCAAAATGCTCAAATCCGATAAATAAAGACGACAAAAAGCCCTTAGCTATGAGTTATTACCCACAGCTAAGGGCTTCGTTTATAATGTGGATTCGTTCAGAGCTGACCGAGTATAGCTCTGAACGCCCGTTGCACAGCCACCACTCCATCATTCTCCAACTCTAAAACCACTGGATTACAAGAATAATGGCTTTCATGCAACTGTTATCAAATTGTTATCAAAAGACTTTTGAAAATGCCGGAAACCCCCATAAACGCCGGATTTCCTAAACATTTTTGTTTACTCAAACTCAATCGTTGCCGGCGCCCTACCATTCCCTTTCACCTTGCCCTCTGAGGCCCACTTACCATGACACTCTGTCCGAATTCCACCACCCCAAACTCTCTGTGAGACTGCTTATATGGTACAACTTCCTCTTCAATGGTTTAAAGCAATGATAGCAATCGAACTGAGAAATGTCAAGTATAAAATTTCTTCTTATCATCTTATCAATCAGCTGCAAAAAGGCTTTAGAAAAGTGTAAGAATGCCGTAATTCAGACATTTTTCTCGACAGACGGCCATTCGATTATTATAATACAGGTACCGGGGCACTGCATTCCCTGACCCGGAATCTATATCTGCTTTTAAAGGAGCTGCCTAGGAATATCACGGTAATTTACGCTTCCGGCCGAAAAACCAGATCAAGCACTTACCAGATCGCACAGATGCTCATCAAAGAACTCCTGGAAGATGGAACCTGTTTTTCCTTCTTTCTCCCGGATGACATGCCTCACATCTGTACCGGATGCCGCGCCTGCATCCTTGGAAAAGAGCATGCCTGCGGAGGTGCTGCCGCCATGGCGCCCATCCTTGAGGCTATGGAACAGTCTGAACTGATTCTGTTCTGTGCACCTACTTATGTATATCATGTCCCTGGACAGATGAAATCCCTGCTTGACCATCTTGCATACCGCTGGATGGTTCACCGCCCTGATCTTTCTTTCATGAAAAAGCAGGCAGTCATCATTAACACAGCTGCCGGCGGCGGCATGCGCTCCACCGTCCGCGATATCAAAGACAGTACAGAAAACCTGGGGTTTGCGAGAACCCACTGCATTTCCCAAAGCGTATGGGATTACGCCTGGAATGATCTGCCGGAATCTTTCCTGAAATCCATTCAGCATAAGGTAACACGTACCGCCCGGAATGTCCGGCACTGTGCCAGACATCTGACTCCGTCGCCGAAAGTATGGTGCGAGTTCACCCTCTATCGTTTTCTGCATAAGCACAAGAAAATGAGCACGGTCGATGATGCTTACTGGCAGGAGCATGGCTACAACACAGGGTGGCCCTGGAAAAACAAAAAAGCATTATAATTACCGAAACCCTTTTCGTTTTCTTGCCGCTCCGATCAGTTCTTCTGCCTCATCAAACGCGCCGGGCAGATAGCTTTCCATCCACTCTTTTCCCTCTTTTTCCTGTTTCTTGATTTCAGCCCAGTTCACCAGAACTTCATCCGAGCCGGAAACCGCTGTGGTTCCAAACACATGCGGGTGCCGGCGAATCATTTTATCCGTGATTCCACGCATGACATCCTCCAGCGTAAATAAGCCTTCTTCCTTTGCAATCTGCGCATGCATGACCACCTGCAAAAGCAGGTCGCCCAGCTCTTCTTTTAAGTTCTCTGCATTTCCCGTCTGCTCCAGAATGTTGATGCCTCCAACCACCTCCGCGGCCTCCTCCACACAGGCTGCTTTCAGGGAACCATGAGTCTGCTCCCGGTCCCAGGGGCATCCGTCCTCCGCGCGAAGACGGGCAATAACCTGTACCAGCCGGTTTAATTCTTTGTCTAATGGATTGTAATTTTCGTTCATAACTGGTCTCCTTCTAGTCAAGGTTTACAATTCCTTTTGAACCAAATTTCGTAATAAATCTGAAATCAACCTTCTGCTTAATCTTCGTAAGACCTTTCCCGGTATCTTTTTTATAACACCATTTGCAAATTTTACACCAAATTTGATTCCTGTCTGTTTTAACAAACTATTCACTGCCACTCCTGCAAGACAAGCATATACATAGGTTTGTGTTTGATCACTATTCAGATCATAATCTGCCATGTATGCTGTACAAAGCTCATGAGTTATATCTAACGCAGAGATAGTTCTATTCAAATTTTATCACAATTGTGAGAATTGCTCCATCCTATTTTCACAAATATGCTCCACCTGAAAATTTCAAAAGTAAATTCCACCGTCCGCATGCCCCTTTTTTGATGGAATTTTTTCTCTATAATGCACAAACACTACATCAGTCTCTTGGGATTGTCGTTTGGCCGGATTGGATGCCTCGGTATGATTTCCAGACCTTGCATTAACATCGCGTACTGCTCTGATGAAATTTTCAGGGCTGCTTCTGGAGAACGCGGCCAGCTGAATGCACCATTATCTAATCTTTTGTAGAGAAGCAGAAAACCATCACCTTCCCAGAAGTGTTATCCGGCATTTTATCTGGTCCTAAACCATACCACTTTCAGTCAAATTAAAAAGGGGCACAGCATAAATTATTCTGATGGATTTTACATCGGATTGCTTTATGCTGTGCCTCTTGTGATATCATAGTGATCGTCACATAAAAAAATAGCAGGACTGCACCCTGGAAAAGTCTGGCCTGCTACTGCTCACATCCACAGGAAAACCTGTGTACATTCACAACACTATGATAACCATTTTTGTTCCAGATTGCAATCAGATTTCTCAATCTTTTTATGATTCTGTTATTTTTGACCTTCAGCTTCACCAGCTGACCTGTTCCTGTTCCCATTCGGCCTGTTTGTCCGTTCATGGATACTACTGGAGGTCTGTTAAGCTACCCTCCGGAACCCTCCGACTCCGCGTCTGCCGGGTGAAATGCTCCGAATGCGGTACTACCCATGCACTTCTTTTGTCCTCCATCGTTCCCTTCTCCCAGATACCTCTTTCCGACCAGCAACGGATCTGCAATGACTACGAAGAAGGACGCAGCGTCAGCATGGTCTGTGAGACCAATCCATCTATTGACGAAAACAACGTCAAATCCATACTCCGAAACTACAGGCTCTGCTGGAGAGAAAAACTGCGTTCTCTCAGGATTGGCCTCGCTCCACTGGCTACTCTGATCCTTTCCTGTTTTCGGATTATTCATCGCAGTTCATGCAGATACACCGGCGGGTCAACAGGCTTTTTTCCTATACCACATAGCCTTACCTGACAGTGCCTCTATTGTTTCTTACAATAAAGAAAAACTCTAAGGAGGCCTGACTTATGGAACAGGAAAAGAAACAGGCCGTCGCTCTGATGCGTTATTCAGCGATTGCGCCACTCATTACTGGCACCCAAGAGGACTATGAATCCCTGAGTGCTTACTTTCGTACTGCTTCAGCGAAAGGAATCAAGGCACCGGACGGTTCCATCCGGCACTATTCTCCGGGGACTCTGGAAAATGGTACCTTTCTTACAGAAAATCCGGTTTTGATGCTTTGGTTCCCACCGGACGGTCTGACTGCGGTGTAAGCCGGAAGATTGATGAAGACCTGAAAGAGCAGATCATTTATCTGAAGCATCATTATCCCCGGATGTCCGCGGCTGCGATCTATAAACAGCTCCAGGATAACGGCAGCATCCGCTCCGGCCAGCTTTCAGAATCTACGGTATGCCGTTTTATCAACCAGCTCGTCCTGCAGGAACGTCTGACGAACAATCAGGATATGCGCCGTTATGAACGCCCACATATCAACGAGGTATGGTGCGGGGATTCCAGTGCCGGGCCCTATCTGAAAACCGGAGACGGGAAGAAGCATCGTGTTTATGTGATCGCGCTGATTGATGATGCCAGCCGATTTATCCTTGCTGCGGATGTTTTCTTTAACGACACCTTCGTAAATCTTATGTCCGTTATGAAATCTGCTGTTTCCAAGTATGGCAAACCAAAGGTTTTCAACTTTGATAACGGTGCTGCCTATAAGAACAGACAGATGGAACTTCTGGCTGCCCGGATTGGATCTGTGATCAGCTATTGCAGGCCTTATACCCTTACACAGAAAGCCAAGATTGAGAGATGGTTCCGCACCCTAAAGAATCAATGGATGGCATCCCTTGATATGAGGGATTTTCATACACTGGAAGAACTCAGAGGGAGCCTCATGACCTTTGTCAGAAGCTATAACCAGCGCCCACATTCCTCATTGAAGGGAATGTCCCCACAGGAACGTTTCTTTCAAGAGCCGGAACTGATCAGCCGCATCCCAGATGAACAAATCGATTCCTCGTTTCTTCTCGAAATCGAGCGCCGGGTATCTGCTGACTCTGTCATTGTGATCGATCAGGTGGAGTATGAAGTCGATTACCGCTTTGCAAAGCAGCGCATCACCCTCCGTTATACACCGGATATGAAGGACATCTTTATTGCAGAAGCTGATGGTTCCCTTACTCCGATCCACCTTCTCAACAAGCACGACAATGCCTCGGTCAAACGGGACAAAGTGCGTCTGGCAGGAGGTGAAGACTAATGGAACTCACTGCTCGTTATGGTCTGGAATTCAATCCTTTTTTAAAGAACTCCAAAGAGATTCTTTTTGAAGGTTCCGAGTATAAGGAGGCGAAATTTCGTCTGGATTACCTTGCCAAGACCAAAGGTTTCGGTCTTCTTACTGGTGCTCCGGGTCGTGGAAAAACAACCCTGGTCCGTTCCTGGTACACCGGACTAAACCCATCCCTGTATAAGGTGATCTACACCAGCCTTTCCACCGTTACGGTGAATGATTTTTACCGAAATCTCGCCGCATCCCTGGGCGCGCAGTCATCCTACCGAAAGACCGAAAACTTTCACATCATTCAGGAGGAAATCAACCGCCTTGCCTTGGATAAAAAGAAGACTCCGGTCATCATCATTGATGAAGCGAACTATATCAAAAATGCTGTTCTTAACGACCTGAAGATCCTGTTCAACTTTGAGATGGACTCCCGTGACCGGGCTGTGATTCTTCTGGTCGGTCTGCCACAGCTGAATAATACGCTACAGCTTTCCATCCATGAACCGCTCCGTCAGCGTATCATCATGAACTACAACGTTGATGGCTACTCAAAAGAAGAAGGCCGTGCTTACATGGAATGGAAACTGAAAAAGGCAGGCTGTACAGCACCTGTTTTTGATGATGCAGCCATTGAAGCAATCTTGAATGCTTCTGATGGAACAGCCCGTGTGATCAGCAAGCTCTGCAACGCTTCGCTTGTAATCGGACATAGTCAGTCAGCCAACCGGATCACAGCTGACATCGTGATGCAGGCAATCAATGACAGCACCCTTGGTTGAGAAGGCTCCCGCAATTAATTTGCGGGAGTTTTTCTGTCAGGAAAACAATTCGATGAAACAGTTGCTTTTAAAGTGACGGGCATCTCTGTAGGAACTCCAAATCAGCTCGAAATAATCTGCCGGATGGAGCATCGTTTAATTTGCCGGACAACACCCAGAGAAGACCTTTGATACACTCAATGAGCTAAATGCTTGGCAAAGTGTTCAGCAACAGGTTCTTCCCGATTGTCCACTTGTACTAAGTTATAACGGAACTCCAACCAGTAAAACAACGCTTCCCAGAGCTTTGGAAAAGTTGTCAAATTTAGCAGGTGTTCATCGTATTAAAATTCATGCCTTGCGACACCCGTATGTCAAGCCCACGACAAAAAAATTTGCATCTTTTTTGAAGTTTTTTCGGGCAGCTGCAATAGCTGCCCGTAGCTGTTCCATACGGTATTCATGGCTCATGCTTCCTTTCCAGATTTCTCCGTTCCTAAAAAGTCCTGCGTAACATATTCTATCTCAATCCGATCCCCAGGAAAAACATATACCCTGTTGATAAGCCGGTCTATCAGCGATTGCGTCAGGACATCGGTGCTGCCTACTTCCTGAACAATTTCCCGCTGTTTCAGCCTCGCCTCATAATCACTCTGTATCTGTTTGGTCTGCGCTGTGATAGCGGCATGGACATTCTTGGCCTGTACCAGTTCCGCGTCATATACTGCTTTCTGTGACCGGTAGGTTTCCAGATCGATCTCGCCAAGCGCATACCGTTCATAAAGCTGCCGTTTGCTGTCCTGTATAGCCCGCAACTTATCTTCATGCTCGGCCTGCTGGACCGTCTGTAAATCCAGCTTATCTTTACTGCCGTCGATTCCCAACGCCGGACACATCTGCGCCCGGATCGTCTCAAAGACTACCTGCTCCAGATCAGCCATCTTTACCCGCACGCCATGACAGGGAAAACTTTCTGACACTTCGGAATGACGGCAATAAAACCATGCTCCATTTCTGAGTGACATAGCATGATCGCAGCATCCACAAAACACCTTTCCCCGAAGCAGATAGTCACGCCTTTTTTTATTGGGGAGGGAAAAACGCTTAATAGAAGTATTGGCCTGCTCAAACAATTCCTTGCTGACAATCGCGGAATGATGGTCGGGGATTTTGAACCACTCGCTTTCATCTTTGAGCTTCATGCAGCGGCTGCCGATTTCCTGCACCTTGCGTTTGCCGATTATGTAGGTGCCGATATACCGCTGATCCTCCAGCATCCGCAGGACTGTTGAACTGCTCCATACGCCGTGTGTCCTTGACACATTATAATGGTCTTTTCCGTTATCCCTCCGATACTCTCCAGGCGTGGGAATATGGAGGGCGTACAACTTGCGGGTGATCTCTGCTGCGGTATTGCCTTCAGCCGCCCATTCAAATATCAGACGGACATTTCCCGCAACATTTTCGTCCGGCTCCATACGCCCGTCTGCGCTTTTGCGGTAGCCGTAAGGACAGATAACGCTCTGGTACTCGCCCCGGCGCATCTTCGCATATTTGGCGCTTTTTGTTTTCATGGACATATCACGGCTGTAGCACTCGCTGATAAGATACTTAAAGGCAACATCAATCCCTCCGGTATCTCCTTTGAAATTGACGGTGTCAAAATCGTCGCTGACAGAGATAAACCGGGTGTGATAGAGCGGAAACACCCGCTCGATGAAATAACCGGTCTCAATGCTGTTGCGTCCAAACCGGGATAGGTCTTTGACAATGATACAGTCGATACTTCCTGCCTGCACCATCGTCAAAAGCTCCTGCACTGCGGGACGTTCAAAATTCGTACCCGTATGGCCATTATCGACAAACTCCAAAACCTCGCCATTATCCCATTCCGGCAGCGACATGGCTTTTTCCCGCAGGATAAGGCGCTGGTTCGGAATACTCAAACTTTCTGTCTTAATATCCTCCACGGATAACCGAATATAAAGGGCAATTACATATTTGCGCATGACTCCACTTCCTTTCCCTGAAATTCACTCTTAAAGCGGAAGGTCACATGAATATCCCGTTTGTGGTCTATCTCGATCCGCTCAATCAGCCGGTCAATCAGTTCTGCCGTAAGCAGGTGATCCTTTGCCAGTGACTTTGCATCCTTTTCCATAGTCCGGTAGCGTACAAACTGTTCGTCGAGAGCATCCATATCCCTTTCAAGCTCGGTGATCTCACCGGACAGTGTATTGATGGATTCCTCATAATCCGCTTTCAGTTCAAAGTATTCCTCGCTTGTCAAAACACCCTGTACAAAGTTCTCATATAGGCCGCGGATCAACCGGCGTTTCTTTTCAATTTCCTGCCGTTTGGATGACATCTGGCCCCTGAGTTTATCCTTTTCCTGTTTTTGCCTTGCCTCCAACTGAAAGAGGGGGAGAGACATTCCCAGGGCAACCGTCAGCTCTTTCTCCAAAACAGATGTGACCGTAGCGATCAGCTCCGTTTCCTGTATCATCACACCCTTGCAGCTATCTTTTTCTACCCGGCTGTTGGTAAGGCAATGAAACCAGTAAATATCCGGCCCTTTTTTGCGCTCCGCCCGCTGCCGGTGGAGACTCCTGCCGCAATCCGCACAGAATACCTTTCCCTTAAAGATATTGGGGGTATATGGTTTTTTTGGCACAGCCTTGCTTTGCTCGCAGACCTGTTTCCGATAGTCCTGTACCGCCTCAAAAACCGCATGGCTGATAATAGGCTCATGGGTATGCCTTGCAACGATCAGATTATCGTCTCCGGCCTGTACCTGCTGGTGGTCTACAATTTTGGTCTTGCCCTGTACCAGATCACCGGTATAAACCTCACTTTCCAGTATCTTCATTACAGTACGGGTCTGCCATTTCCCGCTCCCGATCAGCCCAGGGCTGGTAATTTCACCGGTAGTCTTTTTATAATGGCTTGGGGCAGGAATCCCCATTTCATTCAGATTACGCACAATACGGTTTAACGCTACACGCTCATAAGCCCACTGGAAAATCTGCTGCACAACAGGAGCGGCGGCCTCGTCAATCAGCAGTTTATGACAGTTCTCCGGGTCTTTCCGGTAGCCGTATGGAGCCCGTGCGCCAATATAGTCACCGTCTTTCATGGCCTGCCTTGCCTGGGCCTTGATCTTCCGGCCAATATCCAGCGAATAGGCTTCATTTATCATGTTTTTCAGCGGAAGCATAATGCCTCCGTGAAGATTGCCGGGGTCTGCCGTATCAAACTGATCTGTAACCGCAATAAAACGGACATTGTGCGTGTAGAAATACTGTTCGATATAATAGCCGGTATCAATGGAATTACGCCCCAGGCGGGATAGGTCCTTAACAATCACACAGTTGATATAGCCTGCCTCAATATCCGAAAGCATCTGTTGAAAGCCCGGACGATGGAAATTCGTGCCCGTCATGCCGTTGTCGATATAGGTATCATAGACGACAAAATCCGGTTTATCAGCAAGAAAATCATTCAGGACCAGCTTTTGGTTTTCCACCGAACATCCCCGTTTCTTGTTATCCTCCACGGAAAGCCGGATATACAGTGCTACATGAACATATAAAGATGGTACTGGCTCAGCCGTGATTACTGTTTCTTTTCTGCTCTTTCTTGCCATTTAACCCACCTTCCTTTCCGCGGCCTGTTCTACGATCTGCTCTGCCAGGGCAACCGCTTTTTTGTATTCGTCCTGATAATTAAATTCAATATGCAGCTCGTCCTTGCTAATCACGCGAATACTGCGGATAAGCTGCATGACTGCGCGGCGGTCAATTTCCTCCATCGTGGAAAACTGCATGAAGTGATTGATCCAGCGGTTCCGCTCGCTGCGGTTTTCCAATACATCTGTCAGCCGTTCCTCCCATTCCGCAACTGCCTTTTGCAGCAATTCAATGTCCGCATTGTATTTCCGCTTGTAGGATAGATATTCTTCTTTGGTAAGAATCCCGCTCACCAGATTTTCATAGAGCTTCGTCTTGAAACCCTCAATCTGTGCCAACTGTTTTTCATTGGCTCTGATCTGTCCGGCGTATTCCTGGGCCAGTTCCCGGTTGATCCGTTCCTGACTGATACTGGACAACAGCGAATCCAGAGAAGCCACATTTTCAATATGGCCCTTTAAGCTGTCCTGCACACACTCGATCAAGTCGTCCTCTTTCAGCATCACAGAGGAAGCGCAGCCATTCTTTTTGCCCGTAGGGCAATAGTAGTAGTGGTATTCCTTGTCTTTGTAGCGGTTTGTCTTACGGGTCATGCGGCAGCCGCAGCATCCACAGATCAAAATACCGGAGAACAGATATACCTTATCCGATTTAGGAGAGGTCCGGGTGTCAATCCGGCGAAGTCGCTGAATCAGGTCAAAATCGTGTTTCTGGATAATCGCCTCATGGGTGCCCTCTACACGAATCCACTCGGATGAAGGCTTATCCTCACGCTCCTTCAATTTGAAGTGGGGCGTTGTCTGTTTTCCCTGCACCAGTGTCCCGGTATAGGTTTCGTCCTTCAAAATGCGGATGATGGTAGTGGCAGACCATTTACAATCCTTACGGTCCGTATAGCCGCCTTTGGCATGGGGCATCCCGTGATTCCTCTTATAAGCCAGCGGAGAGAGAATACCCATGCGGTTCAGTTCATCAGCAATATGGGAAGCACTGAATCCTTCCAGACGCTTTCTGAAAATATCCCGTACCACACCCGCTGCATACTCGTCAACTTCCAAACTCTTATGCTTGTCGCCAGTTTTTACATAACCGTAAATAGTAAAAGCTCCAACAAAATCACCGCTGCGTCGTTTCACATCCAGGGCACTCCGGGTCTTTACGGAAATATCCCGGCAGTATGCCTCGTTCATAATGTTTTTTACCGATACGGTGAGATCATCTGCAGCGTCATTTTCCGTGTCTACATTGTCATTGATGGCGATAAAACGGACGCCGTAGGCCGGAAATACCCGACGCATATAACGGCCCGTCTCTATGTACTCACGCCCCAGGCGGGAAAGGTCTTTTACAATGACACAGTTAGCCTCGCCCTGTTCGATCATCCGCATCATTTCCTGAAATGCTGGACGGTCAAAGAGGACACCGCTGTAACCGTCGTCAATCTTTTCTGCCACAACCTCAATCTCCGGGTGCCGGGCAATGAAATCATCAATGAGCCGCCGCTGATTGGCAACGCTGTCACTTTCCACCGACTTGTCATCCGTATAGGAAAGACGGATATACTTAATAGCTTTATAAACCTGCATAAAAAAACACTCCTTTCGTTGCGCAGAAAAATCCCCGCAATTCAAGAAGTGTGGTTATGCCGTATTCAATTCCTTTTCCGACTCTTATTGTACCACGCTCTTACGGGAAAGTCAGCCCTTTTCTGGAAGAAATTTTGCTTCACCGTAAAATACCCTTGATACATTCCTCCAGGGTGGCACCGCCAGGGGCAAAGCTGGCCCGGACGGTAAAACGTCCGCACTTAAAACGGTAAGGGTTTTTGATCTGGCGCACAAATTCAGTGATTCGTTCCTCGCGGGGAAGCTCCTTATCCACGGTGACATCCCGAATGTCTACCAATGAACCGCTTCCGCCAGCAGTAATATTCTCCATAATACCAACTCCTTCCTGAAATTACTGGTCTATCAAAACCACATGAATAAGCCGGACCCGCCCTATAAATAGAAACAGGTCCGGCCCATTGTATCTGATTTCGATTTTGCTTGCCGTATTTGCCACGCCCCCCGGCAGCTCTGTCTACACAAAGCGGGGTTGCCATAGGCTGCGGCCAGCTTTACCGCATCATAGCCCCGCAGATGCCGCCGCTTTGCCAGAGCAAGCGCACACCGCAGGGACTTCCCTTCAAGTCCGTGAGAGATTGTGAAAAAGTACCATTATGATCTGCGCCGTCGTCGCGCCCGGCCTGCCACAGCCGGGTCAATGGATTGCGTGGATCGCTCGGACAGCCGGATTCATCACCTCCCTGGCTGCCTGTCTTTGCGCCGCTCCATTTGCCGCTCGGAACACAGAATGACGTACCCATAGCAACGTATATTCGGTTGTCAAAGTGCAACGAGGGCACGGCCATTATGACATTTTATAGTTGGGGTGGACCAGAGCATGTGCTGTATGGCCGCACCCATTGGACTTGTCTGCCGAATATGTCCCTCTATTATTCATTTCATTTTCGGGGGCAAAGTTGCCGTCTGTCAGGAAAGTTCTTTCAAAAACTTTTCCAAACTTCGCAGGCCGGCATTGATAGAGCGAGTAATTCGGCTCTTATGGGTGCCCTCCGCTTTTGCAATATCCGATTTGCTCATGCCAAGAAAATAGTGCGCATAAATCCGATTCCGCTGTTTCTCCGGCAAAGAGGCAAGTGCCTGATACAGCCTGGCATTTTCTTCTTTCCGTTCCAAAATATCCGCAGGTGTCAGGACAATTACCAGAGCGTCACGCTCGACATTGGCATCATAGTCCAGCGAAAAATATGCTTTGTGCCGGTATGTACGCAAAATATAAGCCGCCTCATTCAGCTTATACTCATGGAGCAAATCAGCCACTTCGTCCGGCACTTCCACAATGGTATCAGTTGTATAAAACGGGTAATAATCCCGCAGATTGATCTTTTTCATTAGATTATCCTCCAATTTCAATTTTTGAGTTGATAGGCAAAATCGAAATCAGAGGGCGGGGAGCGACAGCCAGGAGTTCCGCCTACAAGAAAAAAATCAGATAGGCTTGTCCGCCTTTCAGATATGAAAAAAGCGCGTACCTGTTTTATTTCAGGAACGCGCTCATAGGAATATTTTGTTGAGTATTGGGGAAAAGGATAAAAATATGTCGATACAAAAAGCGCCGCAGCGTTTTGAGCTGCGGCACTAAAAGATTTTCGGCTATATCGTTGTCGGTTTCTGTAGAAATATTGGACCTTCCAAATGTGCATGTCTGCCCCCATACCTGGGGGAGCACAAACAGATTAGAACGGTATTGCTTTTATACTTCCCCCAATCTGTTACTTTGGGGACATTATATAGGGTATAGTAATCAGCCTCCGTTCACCTTTTTCTCAGAAGTTAATCAAGATGTTGTAATTTCACTTCTTTTGCTGCGTTGTGTCAAATTTATATCCAACACCGCGCACACTGATAATATAATCTGGAATGTCCGGGGATATTTTGAGTTTTTGCCGCAGCCGACTCATTATGTTATGAATCGCAGTTAGTTCGTTCTCAACATATTCCTCACTCCATACATGGTAGGCTATGGTTTCAAAGGTCATTACTCGTCTTCGATTCATAAGCAATAAGTAAAGGGCATTAAACTCTCTGACCGACAAATCTACCTTTTTCCCTTGGACAGCGACCTCTCTTTCTTCCAGACAAAAATACAGATCACTTTCCCGAATTTCTGTTAAAGGTTGAGACGTATCTATCCGTGCGCCAAAAGAATCCGGGTTAGTACATGGGATGGCCGAAAAGCCCTGCTGTTGTTCTGTTTCAAGGACAAACTGTATCATTTCGCGTTTCTGCTCAACATCAAGCAAAACAAAAAGTTTCTCACCAATCTGCCGGCCATTCTCCGATAAATCAAGTACCGCTAGTTTCCCATGTCATCACCTTCCTTCCTTAAAGCGTCTTTCAATTTCTGAAAGGATTCCTCGCTGATTGCGTGTTCTATCCGGCAGGCGTCTTGCTCTGCCGTTTCATGATCGACACCGGCAGCGACAAGCTGCTCCGTAAAGAATCGGTGCCGTTCATAAATTTTCTCGGCAATCTCCCGGCCTATGTCTGTCAGATGGAGAAAACCATCTTTATCCACGGTCAGAAAGCCACCGTCCCGCAGGACACCTACTGCATGGCTGATACTCGGTTTGCTAAAGCCCATGTGTCGGGCAAGATCAACAGAGCGTACCATGCCGGATTTCTTTTGCAGCATTAGTATGGCCTCTAAGTAGTCCTCGCCTGACGCATGAAGTTTCATCCGTTCCTCCCTTATGTAAGGCTCCATCCAGCAGATTTTTTTCGGATATTGACAAATTCCTGATAAATTCCGGCTTTTGCCATAAGCTCATCATGGGTTCCCTGTTCGCTAATCTGTCCATTAGAGATTACCAAAATCTGATCTGCCTGCCGGATGGTATTCAGCCGATGTGCAATTACAAGTAATGTCTTACCCTTGACCAGCTCATTGATTGCCTCCTGAATGTAACTTTCATTATCAGTATCGACACTGGCTGTTGCTTCGTCTAAAATTACAATCGGGGCATCTTTCAGAATACAGCGGGCAATAGAAATACGCTGTTTCTCGCCGCCGGACAAAGTAGCGCCGCCCTCGCCAACAACAGTCTGAAATCCATCCGGCAGAGCCATGATAAAGTCATAACACCGAGCTTTCTTAGCTGCCTCATAGACTTCCTGTTCAGTGGCGTCAGGTTTGCCCATGCTGATATTGTTATAAATTGTGTCTTGGAATAAGTACACGCGCTGGAATACCATGCTGATTTGTTCCATCAACTCAGCCAGCGGCACATCCCGAATATCCGTCCCGCGAACCGTTACCGTTCCAGATTTCACATCCCACAGCCGCGCCAGAAGGTTCGCAATCGTGGATTTGCCACCGCCAGACGGTCCCACAAGTGCGGTCATGGTATTCTTCTGCATAGAGAAGCTGATGTTGTGCAGGACTTCCTTGTCCTGATAGGCGAAGGCCACATCGCTAAATTGTACTTCTGGCTGATCCGGCTGTGCCTGTGACAGAATATGTTGATTTCCGTTATCGGGAAGTTCGGGCTCGTCCAAAACAGCTTCAATGCGGTCTAATGCGGCATTCATCACGGTCAGTCGGGTTGCTTCTCCATAAAGAGCTTTCAGAGGCCCAAAGAGATCAAAGACAAACAGCAGCACGCCCAAAAGATAAGCCAGGGAGAGTACGCCTTCCTGATGTAAAAAAACGGATAAACCGAAGATAGCGGCAATACCCACGCCATAGAGAATGTTTAAGCCAGTGGTCCACGGTGTCATTTTCTGCTCAAACTTCGTATTGACATCCCTTGATTTTTTGAAGTTTTCCGTTAATTCGTCAGATTTTTCTCCGAGCAGATTGTAACTTTTGATAACCCCAATTCCTTCAGCAAAAGACAAGACCGCATCCGTCAAATTCTCGCTTTGGTTTTGACGCCCGACAGCCTCCTTGAAGGAAACCTTATTCATATATTTTGCAACCAGCGATGCCAGCAAGGTAATGATTACCGCAATCAGCCCAAGTCTCCAATCCAGTACGAACATAAAAACAGCTAAAACCAAAGTAGACAGCATATAGCTCATCATGTTGCCAATGGTACTCATAGAAACTTCCTCAATGAAAACCATATCCGTACTGAGAACAGAGCTGATTTTGCCAATATTCCCCGATGTAAAGTAACCCATCGGCATTTTTCTTAAATGATTTCCCAACTCCATCCGTTTATCAGCAAAGATCATAAATCCAGCGGCACTTTGCAGACGGTCGCTCAAATAGTGAACCACTGTCTGAACCACTACAACAGCTAATAATCCAAGTCCGACAAACAGACAGGTCTTTCCAGTCAGCGTATTATCAGCAAACCCGGCAAAGACAATAAACGCCATGAAGATCGGCATTTTGGAGAGAATGGACTCGACAAATGCACATAGAAATGCAGCCTGAATACGGCTTTTATACCTCCCGGAGAGGTTCAGGATTCTTGAAATCAATGCAAACATTTATCTTCCCTCCTTTGCAGTAGATACTTTCCACTCGGCGCTGTCCTGAGCCGCTTTCCACAACTTTTGGTATTCTGGGCAAGCTTGAATCAGCTCCTGATGTTTTCCGGTTGCCACCATCTTTCCGTGATCCATAACGCATATTTGATCTGCGTTCATTATAGCGGGAAGTTTGTGAGCGATAACTACCAAGGTTTTTCCCTTCACCAGCTCCGCAATAGCAGCCTCCATTTTTTCCTCATTTTCTGGATCAGCATAGGCCGTGGCCTCGTCAAGCACTACAATCGGGGCATCCTTCAATATTGCTCGCGCCAGGGAAATTCGCTGGCGCTGCCCCCCGGAAAGCATTTTCCCCGCATCGCCCGCCATGGAGTGAATACCTTGCGGCAGCTTTTCCAGAAACTCCATACACTGGGCTTTCTTCGCCGCCTCCATTACTTCCTCATCGGTAGCATCCAAACGTCCAAGACGGATATTTTCCAGCAGGGAGGTGTTAAACAGGTACTGATCCTGAGCCACATAGGAAATGCGGCTGTTCAATGCCTCCAGGCTCATATCACAAAGTTTCTGCCCGCCAATGGAAATGCTCCCTTTCTGCGGGTCATAGTAGTGGATCAACAGTTTTGCAAGGGTGCTCTTGCCAGAACCGGATTCACCAACCAGGGCAGTTTTTTGTCCTGCTTTTGCCACAAGGGTAATATCGTGGAGGACTTCGTTTTCCGCTATTATCGGTTTCCCATCTGGGCCAGGCTGTGTCGTTTGATACGCAAAGGAAACATGATCGTAAGAAATGTTAAAATCCTGTCCGTGGAAATCATCCTCAGCAGCTTGCAGCGGTGCCGCATTTAACATCTGTTCAAGTGCCGTGATCTTATAATTCAGATTCGGAATCGTCTCCATAAAGCCCAGTGCTTTCAGGAGAGGAATCCCAATGCTGAGGGAAAGGCAGAGGACTAAAATCAAATCAGGTAAAGTGCTTATGCCACAGAGAACAAACCATGCCCCAAGAGGCAAAGTCAGAATAACAGTGCAGGGCAGCAGACTTCCGTATATCGCCATCCAGGGCCAGGCGGCCTTATACCATGCCAAGGTATAATCCCGATAGTCCGTTACATCCTTGCGGAAGTTCTCGTAAGATTCACTCTCCCGGTTGAAAACCTTGACAACCTCCATACCATTGATGTACTCAATGATCGTGTTGTTCATTTTCTGTGCAGACTGATAGTAGGGACCCATGCGCTTCATTCCAACAGAGTACATAATGACCATGGAGAGCAGGCTGATCGGGATAGAGGCCAAAGACATAAGAGCCAGTTTCCAGTCCGCACAAAACATAGCAACATAAATCACCAGCGGGATCAGCAAATTTGCGATACCCTCCGGGACTGAATGAGCAAGGAGCAATTCCAAGCTGTCCACATCATCGACAAACAGCTTTTTGATTGTCCCTGTCCCTTTTTCCTCCACAATGCCAAGGGGAAGTTTCTCAAACTTCTCTTGCAGAGATACCCGCAGCCGGAACAATGTGTTATATGCTGCTTTATGAGAAATTGATAATCCCCATCCATATAAAACCGCCTGCAAAACAAGACAGATCAAAACCCCTATAACACGCAATAAAACAAATTCTGTCTCAACAGAATCGCCCATAACCAATGGCGAAATGACCTGATAGGCCAGCACAAAAGGCAGGACGCCCATAAGAACGCTGACCAGTACGACAACCGTGGCCACATACATATTTTTCTTATATGGCCCTGCGTACTCAAAGATTTTTTTGAACATAAGCCCTCCTTATATTGAGCCGTACTGTCTGTGCTTCAAAAACAAGAGGCCGCCAAAGTAAAGCGGCCTCTTATCATTATCTTTCTGTCCAGTCAAGGCGGCCCTGACATTCATAATTTCTAAAATTCACTGGCGGATTCGGAAAAAATCCAAAACCTTTTTACTGCCGGATTCGTCCAATGGATAGCTTTCTTTTATTTGCCCTTTTTCCATATGGACTACATACGAACATCCCGCCATCACCAACTCCGGATCATGCGTAATAACAAGAAGCGTTTTGCCCTGATCCGCGAGTGACTTCAAACTCCGCGCAACTTCCCACATATGTTTGAGATCAAGCCCGCTGGTTGGTTCGTCAAACACAATGATCTCCCGGTTACTCACAATGGCAGATGCGATCGCTACCCGCTGTTTTTGCCCGCCGGAAAGAGAAAGCGGGTGCCTGTCTTTATATTCCAGCAGATCAAACTGTTTAAGGATTTCATCTGCAACAGTTTCATCCTCGTTGTCCATGCTCAGAAGCACTTCATCCATCACGCTTTCGGTAAATAGCTGATGGCTGGTATCCTGCATTACCATGTAGCAATGTTTGAGCCGGGCTTTCCAATCAAGGGTTTTCCCGTCAACCTGCAAAAGGCCACACTTCTTTTCCAGTCCGCAAATACAGCGGGCCAAAGTAGATTTTCCAGCGCCATTCAGGCCGATAATGGCAATCGTTTCTCCAACAGGCAGTTCAGCACTCGGAATATGGAGGCTTTCCGGTTCCCGCTTTTTATACGCAAAGCAGAAATTTTGAAATTCCATCAGTTTAGCTGTATGCGCCTGATACTGATTCGCGGGTTTCAACTTCGAGAGAGAAAACGGCCGCAGCCCCATTTCTTTTCGAGTGCTATCCGATAAACTGTCAAATTCAGCAGGCGTGTATTCCCGTTCAATCTCCCCATCTTTTACATACAGCACACGATCTGCAAGATCGTGAAGGTAGTAAAGGCGGTGTTCTGCAATCAGAATTGTTTTGCCCTGCTTTTTCCAGAGGCTCAAGACCTGCCGCAGGTCATCAATAGCAGCCATATCCAGATTAGAAGATGGTTCGTCAAGGACCATAATTCCCGGTAGCAATACACTTGATGAAGCACAGGCTATTTTTTGCTTTTCGCCCCCGGACAGAGCAAACACGCTTCGCCCCATCAAATCTTCAATATGATAATCGGAAACTGTACGGTCAATCCTTTTCAGGATATCTTCCTGGGGATAGCCTAAATTTTCACAGGCAAAGGCTAATTCACTATCCGTATCCACGTTGAAAAACTGACTTTTGGGATTCTGGAATACAGATCCCACCATAGCAGCCAAGTCATAAAGCGGCGTATCTGATACGCTTTTTCCGTCCAGAAGGACATCACCCTCTAAATTGCCCTCGTAATAATGAGGCACCAGCCCGTTTACCAAACGGGTAATCGTTGTTTTCCCACAGCCGGATTCTCCCGTGAGTAAAACAAATTCCCCTGTGTTTATGGTGAGATTGACATTTCTAATCCCTCCGCCGCTGGATTCTTCACCATAAGAAAAAGAAACATTTTGAAAATCTATCATGGCAAAATCCCTCCTGCGGAAATTATCGGGGAAGCAATCGCCCAAAATACTACAAAGCAGCAGAACAAAATCAGCACCACATCAGCGAAATTGAATTTAAGCTGACAAATATTTGTCCGTTTAACGGGAGCGCCAAGGCCACGGGTAATCGCAGAAGCGGAAAGTTCCTCCCCAATTTTCACGGAACAGGTAATCATTGGAATCAACTTATACTCCAGTATTTTTGAAGATTTTTTCCCACCGAGTTTAATCCCCCGCATTTTCATGGCATCACTGATTGCTTCCGACTCTTGAAAGACAGTTGGAAAAAAGCGGAACATGACAGTTAAGGGGATTGTCACTTCTTTAGGCATGTGGATTCTTTCCATGCCCGAAATCAATTCACTAACCGTTGTTGTTTTGACTGCATACGCAGCGATTGCAACGCTGGGAAGGATACGGCAGAAAAATCCTGTTGTAAACAGCACGAGAAAATTCAATATTCCTGTAAGGTGTGGTAAAACATAAACTTGAACAGCGTAAAAAACAGAGAACACAGCAATATAGCTTACGGCTTTTACAAATTGTTTTGAAGTAAGCAACAACAGTGCCGGAACCGCACAAAGAACAAGGCGGATCAGCCCCATAGCCTCTCCGCCTGTTCCTCCCATGACAAAAATACTTATGATGAAGATGAGCAACAGCTTTGTACGCGGATCAAGCCGCAACCCTTGTTCTGTTTTTTTGCTGAGCAGAATTTCCCGCGCCATTACGCAATACCTGCACGCTGGAAGTGCTTTTTACAAATTGCTTTGCCAAGCAGACCGCCGACAAGTCCGAACACAAAGCAGGCAACCAGCAGAACAGGAGCAATCCACATCGGCATATAGCTATTAAGCGTAGCAGCATATTCCGCACCATAGCCTTCAGTCAGCATAACCATATAGCTTTCGCGGTTCAGGAAAATGGGAGCAAAGTTGCCAAACACCCAAATGCTGAACACGCCGCAGGATAGAACGCTGCTCTTTGCGCTTTTATATCCGCCGTTTTTCAAAATTACATCAGCAATCAGACCGCCAACCAGCCCTGTTACCATCGTAAGATAGCCGTTACCAAAGAACACCATGACCAGGCCGATCAGGAAACCCATGATTGCGGTCATCCCGAATTTTTTAGCCTTTGTAACATACAGCATATAGGGGATGCCACCAATCAAAGGGCACAGCACCGCCATCAGCGGAATAAAAATGGGGATGAAGCCAAGCATCGCCACCAGCATGACAATAACAACATAGATAACCGTGTAAATGCCAATCGTGATTAAGTCCTTTCCCTCAAGTCGGGAAGCACTTTTTTTCTTTGCATCCATAAACAATATCCTCCTATCCTTGTACGGAAAAATAAAATGTGGCGTAGTTAGCATAATCTAACCACACCACATATTGTAACTGTTACCGACAATGAATCCAACCCAAACCCGATTTCATTCTACCCAAAAACGGTATTTTTTTAGGTTTAGCCAATCGTATTTTCATCTTTATAGTTCTTAGGTATTACTCCATATTTCTTTTTGAACGCAGCCGCAAAATTGCTTGGTTTTGAATATCCAACCAGCGTTGCGATCTGGCTTACATTCAAGTCGCTTTCCAAAAGCAGCCCTGCCGCTTTTTCCAGTCTTTGATCTATGATGTATGCGTGAACCGATGTCCCAAATAAAGAATTAAATCCCTTTGTCAGCTTGGAAACACTGATATTGACCTTTTTCGCCAGTTTCTCACAACTCGGTGCAAAAGCAAGCTGGCTGTCGATAATCCGCTTTGCCTCGGTAATTGAGTCCCTGTCACTTTTAGAAATGCTGATATAACTCGATGAAAGAATACTGAGTTCCAATACTTCACTCAAATACACGGACAGCAATTCAAAGACCTTGCTTTCCAGAAATAAATACCCTAAACCGCCCCGGTATTGCGTAAAATCTTTTAACTCCGCAAAAATATGTTCCATATACGGGGTGATACTCACTTTTGAAATGCCAGTCAATAATTTTTTCTCATAAGCATCTATCTCACTATCTTCAAAGTAGTCACTCAAAATTTTATGAAAATAGGGCATGGGAATTTTTATATTTTTGAAAAGAAAGTTTGTCTTTCCGGAATAACACAGATATTCCATCTTACCATGTCCTCGATAAATACAGGATTCGCCTTTCTGTATGCTGACACATTGACGTGCATCTGCAATATTCCACGATACGCCATCATTAAAGCAAAATAAAAGTTGAATATAATCTTCGCAGCTTACACCCTGCACATTCATATCTGAAAAATAATTCATTTTCCAGTCTGATACAACAGCTCCTTGCTTTGTAACAACCTGTGAAATCTGACCTGTTCCCATATCAGCCGGAATATCTATTGTCACTGTCTGCGGAGAGTTGGAGAGCAGATCATGGTACAGCTTTGTCATGTATTGATTTGTCATTGTGCGCCCTCCTTTTGGTTAGTTTTAGCTAATCACAGTCTACACCACTTGCCTTGAAAAGTCAATTTATCTCTGTGGAATATGCAAAGATTAGAGAACAAAACTGGTTATCAGTAATTCACGATACTACCGGCAAGCAATGCAATCTTCCGTAAGATTGCGTATTTTAGAGGATTTCCCGTTGCCGTGAAACCCTCTAAAATGCTTGTTGGTGACATATCCCCAAACCCCTGAGATCGTCACCTGCGGTGACGGCTGCGCGTTCCTTCGGAACGCTGAAAACTGGGAGCAACATAAAACTATTGTCGGGATTTTTGCTTGTCTTTCTGCTGCTCCTGAGACGCAGGAATGTCCAGCAGATAGTCCACATTGGCCTTGATATTGTGAAGCTCCTTCATATCAGACCGGGCCTGCTTATAGGCGGCATAGGCTTTCCGTTTCTGTTCCAGCAGACCGGCGTATTCCTCTCGGAGCGATTTGACGGAGGGCAGTTTTGTGATTCCTATGCTGTCAAAATATTTCTTCGCCGCCTGGTGTAATAGAATATCCGCCTCATGCTCCGCCCGGAACTTTTTACTATAACCAGCCTTGCGGTATTCCACATAGACCGCCCGCGTCTTGGCATAGTTCACGATCTGTTTCTGCAATTCTCCATTGGCGGTCATCTGCGATTCCAGTTCCTTGATCTTTGCCGACAGTGCATTAAAGCTGATGGTAGCCGCAGCAGCTTTTTCCAGCAAATCTTCATAGCTCATATCTCCATGCTCTTTCAGGTAGATCACCGCCTGGGAGAGCTGTTTTAAGTTAAATACCTTCGCCCAGCGTTCATAGCCCGGTCCCTTGCCGGCCCGGACCGCTGCCTCAATATCCACCAGCAGCCCAGCCTTTGGAACGGGCTTTTGCGAAAAAGTACGGCGGGGTTTTGCCGTGCGGGTGCCCTCGATCCGTTCCTGTATCGCCTGCTCGGTATAGTCGCCTTTCAGCGTATTGCACCGGGTATAGTTTTTCTGCCCCGGCCCCCGGAGCCGGAGGTTCTTGCGTTCCCGGTTGACTTCGATTCCGGCAGCCTCCAGCTTCTTCAGGAAGTCCTCAAAGTCTTTCGGCCTTTCTTCCAGGGCCGCGTCGATTGCCCGGCGTAGCTGCTCCTGGAAGGAGGGCTGTTTCGTATTTCCCAGCCATGTGCCATAGTGGTCCCTGCTGGGTTTTGGATTTTCCACGATAGACAGACCGTGCTCCAGACACAGCTTGTCATTCATGCGCCGGATCGCCCAGGTAGAGCCCCAGAAGTTGCGGAATTTCCGGGTGCAGTCAAGGGCGGTGGAATTGATGATGATGTGATTATGAACATGGTGCTTATCCACATGGGTACACACCACAAAGGCATGATTGCCCTTTGTCAGTTTCAGTGCGAGCTCCCGCCCGATCTGGTTCGCTTCTTCCGGCGTGACTTCGCCGGGCTTGAAGGCTTGCCGGAGGTGGTAGGCGATCACATCATCCGCGCCCCGGTCCCGCCCGGTCAGGTTCAAATACTGCCGCTTGGAAAGAAGGAACTCCGCATCCGCGATTCGGGTATCACACTCATAGCCATAAATGAATTTTCCAAAATCCGTTTTCCGCGGATTCTCCACATAGTCAATGATGTCCGCAATGGCCGTAGACACATCCCGCCCTTTTCCCACATGCAGCGGCATTAGTCTTGTGGTTGCTATCAGGATCACCCCCTTGCCAAAATGAAAGAGCTGCCCGGAAGGACAGCCCTTGGTATGTATTCGTTATAGTGCCGGTGTATCTTTTTACTTTGGCATCCGCCCGCCGCATTTCCATAGTGCCATCGGGTGATGTTCAACACGCGAGAGAATATCAGCATCGTCAAACAAAAGGCCCGGCTGATAGTTTCCCTCTGCAAAAGCCTGCCAGAAGGACAGCTCCGTATCTTCCGGTTTTAGAATCGCGGCTAAATAATCCTTTACCTGTTTCTGCGCACAGGCCAGGTCAAAGCGTTCTCCACGGCGCAGCACCGGTGTAAGGTCCGTCCTGATTTTCCGTGCGGATATGCTGCCGATACCATTGAGGTCAAAGTATTCCGGCACGGTTTCCGAAGCAATCGCCGCGTAGAACATGATACACTTTCTGAAAAGCGGTTCCTGCGTCTCGTCAAACAATCCATACTTTTGCATATTGAACATATCATATAAATCCCGCGGGGCCGCCCGGTTTAAGAGGGCGACCGTCTTTGCGGAGAAGATTTCCAGAGGATCAACGTTTAATACTGTAAGCTCCTGATCGTTCCATGGCAAATAAACCGGTCTGCGGGAAACAGGCAGCACATGGCAGCGGAGCATATAGTTGATCTCAATTTTCAGGTTGTCTTTCATTCCTCCGGCATTCACATACTCGTACACGAAGGAATCCAGCGCGTGGTATTGCTTTGATTTCAAACTCAGCGTATAGCCGGAAGCCGCCATGTATTTTTGTATGTGTTCATTGATCTGCTCCCGCTCCGCTAGCATAGCTTCCCTTGATACATCCTTTGAGAAATCCAGGTCTATATCAACCGACAGGCGGGGCAGATCAAAAATCGTCAGATTGATCGCCGTGCCGCCTTTCAGGGCAAGGCTGTCCGCAAGCAACCCATCGCTTTCCATAAAAGAAAGAACATCCGCGAGGCGGCAGACTTTCTCAAAGGTGTCACGGACAAAGCCGAGTTCTTTGGCCTGCCTGCCAAGCGTAATACGGTCAAAGCGCATCATAATCAGTTACCCCCTTATTTATGATCGTTTTCAAATCTTTTGGAGCAAACAGTTTCCATCTGTTATGAAGGACAAAATCGCCCTGCTTTTCAAAGAGATAGGTTTTACTGGCAGAAGACCGTTTTTCACATTCCACAAAAAACGGTTCCGGTAAAGACAGTTCCTCTTTCCATGCTTCAAGAATAAATCCGGCCTTTTGATATAGCTGCGCCCGGCCATACAGTTCCAGCGCGTCAAGCAGTTTGCTGTAATCAAGCGAAGGAATCAGGAGAAGGCAGCGCAACAATTCTTCCAGGCCTCCGATTTTTTCAAAATCCGCTATACTGTCTATCACGGTCCGCTCTAAAGAAGTCACGCGGATGCCGGTGTCTGTTTTTATGATGTCCGTATTTCCCCGGCAGGCCATCGGACAGTAATTTACGCCGTCATAAGAGAACGGGCGGACGCGCTTTTGGGTGGTGAAGTACACATCATAAAAAACCTGGTTCGCATATCCGTAGTATTCAAAGGCGCTGTGGTGGGACACACAGGCATCGTCTGTCACGCGGGAAGCTATCTGGTAGCGGTTCGGGATCGCCTGTCCGGTTTCCATGCTGATGACCGCATATAGATTGCGGCGCACACGCTCGATATATCCTTTTTGCAGATAACTCTTTATCTGCCATACAGCGGAACTTTCTGATCCGGCGAGCTGCACCATATCATCATGTGTAAAACAGCGCAAAGCGGCAAGCTCTTTGTATCGTTCCATTGCACAGCCTCCTTTTTTGTTTTCATTATAACGCAAAGCAAGAGAAAATACAATGGTTTTGAACGGATTTAGAAATAATCGTTTTTTGAACTGCACGAAGCAATAGGGAAAGTATCTGTTTTGTGCGAATTTGAAAATGTATTAACGTTCCGGCTCTTTCCGTTTTGTTGGTGCATGTACGGCTGCCGTCCGCTCTGTACTCTGTTTTATGCCTTCGCGGATCGAGACTTTCTTCCCATGTTCCTTTGTATAATCGAGCCGGGCCTGCGTAAGAAAGAGATCGACAAGTCCGGGGTGGCTACGATCCACCACAAAGTAAACATTCCGATCTTGGCCGAAGCCGTCCGGGTTCTCGTAGACCGGAATGGTTTTCGCCCAGGCTTTGTTATCGCGGGAAATACGCCCATCCCAATCCTTTTGCCGGACCGTGCCCGCAAGCACATAAAACATCCGGTCATAACCGAATTGTTCCAAAACCTGATGTACTGCCTCCGTTCCGAGGCGGTTATCCCGGTAGTGATCGGCAATGGCCTGTTCGATTGCCTCCTTACAGGCGATATTTGCCTTATAGGAAGCACGGTATTGTTCCAGTTCTCCATGCTCACGCACATAGGAAGCCGGATAGATATATAGCTGTGTTGTGTCTTTCATGTGATCCCTCCAAATAGAAAAAGCTGCCTTGTGAGACAGCCCCGAATAGTGAAAAAGAGGGCGGGACACCGAAAATGCCCCGCCCATAAGTTTATCCAAATACAAAATCTTTGAGTGCGTGGTTTGCGCCGCCGATCATCCCGACCAGCCAGGCCGCCGCCATTGGCAGACCGTAGGGGCTTATCAGAAACGCGATCACCAGCCATGCAAGCCCGGCCCACACTCCGGCAGTAAAGAACAGCACCAGCGACGCCAGAAATACAATGCCTGATAAAATCCCCAGCACCGCGCCGGATGCGATCACCAGGAACTTGCACACCAGATAAAGAAGCCCCGTAACCAGGACAAAGGGAAACGCCAACAGTTTGAATATCAGACGCATAGGTCAAGCCTCCTTCCACGGGAAAATATCATGTCCCTCTGCCAAAATTCTACCGTGCCGGTTCCCGGAAAGCAACGGCTATTTTCTCCGTTTACGAAATGTTTGCAAATCCCCGGAGCAGCTTATCCATACCATTCCACAGGTCATCCAGCCGGGTACGCAGATCTTCCACATCCGCAGCATAAACGCTGCCGGTTTCATTGGCACGCCGGGTGTACTGGTTTAAGTTGTTGGAGCAGATACGAAGGAGGCGTATCATTTCCTGAATGTCGCCCATATCCAGGTGAATGATGTAACCGTCCACCGCCATTTTGCGGAGATAAGCGGAAAGGTTGGTGATCCCCAGCTCTGCCATGCGCTCTTTTATCAAAGCAGCCTCCGCCTCGGTCAGAACAAACTCCACACGGACAGACCGCTTATCCCGTCCGCCCTTCATCGGTCCAGCCCGCCTTTATGGGGTGCGCCTCTACCGGGAGCAGCGACGGCGGCCTGGGCCTCTTTGAGCCTGCCGCGCATGGACGCCTTTTTTAATTTTTCCATGTATTCCTGAACATTGCCCGGCTTTGCATGGTAATCCCGTTTCAGCCGTTCCCGGCGCAGGATCACCGCCAGCTCCCGCTCGCTTTCCGGCGCGTACTGCATGGATTTTGGCGTGCCGTGCTCCGGCATAAGCTCATTGATCTGCCGTCTCCGGGACTGATAGGGCAAGGTAAACTGTACGCCGTCCTCGAATGTCACCGTTACCCGGTCAATGGGACAGGACAGTGATTTCACCCGCTCCACATGGGAAGGGTAATCCAGAGGGTAGATGGTGCCGGTCACTTTTCCATCCTGCAAACCATCCAATGTAAGGGCATAAGCTAAAATCGGGTCATTCGTCTGCTCATGGTAGAACATCCACACTTTATTTTCATTGCTTTCCTGTAGATACACCTCCCGCTCGCTCAAACAATAGGTGCCGCAGGGCCGTGACATCCAGAGAAGGCGCCGCTCCTCCGGTTCTCCTGATAAGGCCACCTTTTGGATCAGTTCTTTATCCACGTCAAAATCTTCTTTATAATGCTGTGTATGCAGTTCTACGACCTGCCCCAGAAAGTCCAGTATGTCTACGCCTTCAAATTTGGTCCCCATACTCAAAGCCCCCTTTCCGGGACAGGCGGTGTGATCTGCCTTGCCTCATGCTCCGGGCGCTCGGATTTCAGGCGGTCCAGGACAGAGGGCTTTTCTTCCGGCAAGGTCTCCGGGGCAAGCTCCCGGATTTCCTCGTGGGTCTGGCCGTCCGTCAGGTCCGGCTTCACCGGGGGCTCGTTGTTCAGCCTGCCGTCCAGCATATTATAATTGCCGGTCTGTCCTTCCTCGTAAAGCTCCGCGTTCCGCAGATAGCTTTCAGGCGGCTGGAAGGGCTGCCCGGCGAACAGGATTTCCCGCTGTGCTTCAAACTGCCGGAGAACGCCGTTTTGTAGCCGGGCAAACTCCGCATACTGATCCGATGTAAGCCCACGCTCCAGCATTTCCGCCTGAGAATGGGCCCAGCCCTCACCGTAGAGGAAATAATACATATCCGCCCGGTCTGTGACAAAGCATAGGGAGCCGTCGCCGTTATCGTAATAGGAGGTAAGCCCGTCCTGATAGTGATAGTGTTCCTCGCGGCCCAGATAGACCCGGTTGTCTGCCGCAAGCATGGCGACCATGCCGGCATAATTGCTGTGTACCGCGGAACGGATTTCCACCAAAGGGTCCGGATCTTTGGAAAGCTGCCTGCCGGGAATCTCATTCAGTTTTTCCATCGCCGCGTTTCGGGGCGTCTGTTCCTCATGGGCGCGGGCAGCTCTGTCCGGCTGTGTTCCGTCCTTTCGGACAGCACCCGGTTCCGGTTCCTTTTCCTTTACAAAATAGTGGACGTTGGCAGTCGTGCGGCTGTTACACTCCTTCGCGTAAGCCTCGGCTGTCTCCTGGGAGGCAAATTCAAGGGGCCTGCCGGCCTCCTTGCACCAGCTTTCCGCCCGCCCAAAGATTGAAGCGGCGCTGCGCACCGCCCATACACCGTAAGTCTTTTCTTTTTCCATCGGCACCTCCTGTTATCGTTCCTGCTGCTTTTCCGGTTTTAGCCGGGCAGACGGTTCCGCTGTTTTCGTTTCTTTAAGCTGCTGCCGGAGGGAGGGCCTTTGTTCCGGCTCCGTATCTGTGATATTCACATACTCGCCGATGATACAAAGCGCCTCGCCATAGCTGCCGGAAGCAAATACCCGGTCCTTCATTTCCTTTGCCTGGTCTGTAAGCCCATGCTCCCGCAAAGTGCGCTCAGCGATCCCCACCAGGTTAAAAATATTGCCGTCCTGCCCGATCAGCGCGCAGTCCGGCTTTTCCGGCTCCGGCGCCGGTTCCCCGATAAACCCGCCCAGACGGTTGGGGACAAAATCAGAGAGCCATGTGCCACCGAAAGTCTCATGGGTCTGCAAACGCCACATGGCAAGTTTCCCAATCTCCAGGTCCACACCCTCAAAGGGATAGAGCAGACAGGGAGAATCATTATACTCAAAAGCAAAAATATCCTGGAACTTCGCGCCGTTTTTCAGAATACCGGCCTCGGTGAACATTTCATTGATCCCGTCAAGCCATTCCTGCAGCTCGCCGCCGCAGCCCTGCAAAATCAGGCCGCCTTTTCCCTCCATACGGCGAAGGTCCTCTGTTTCAATATGGTTGATACTCAAAAAATCGCCTCCTATCGTTGTTGTTGGTTTTCTTTCCTGTGCCGGACAGCTTTGCCCTCCGGCGTTTTCCTTAGCTGCTGCCGGAGGGAGGGCTTTTGTTCCTCTTTCTGTAAATCCGTAAGGATCGCAGATAAGGGCTGTTCCCACCGGCTCCCGAAGCCCCGTACCACCGTTCCGGCCAGAGCACCGTTTTCCCTGAACATTTCCAGCGTGTCAAAAGCCCGGTCAAAAAGAGAAATGTTTCCGGAATCTACACATGGGGCAAAGTGGATCACCCCTTTGGGATAGTTCCTGCCGGTCCCGATCCAGCCCCGCACAAAATCGTCAAAATCTTTTGTGATTCCCGCATCTGCCAGCTCCACGGCATGGCTGGCATTTACAAGACTTGTTTCCTGATACTGGCGGCCCAGGACCAGCACGCCGGTCTTTGGATTGAACAGGAAGCGCCGGTTGCCGATCTGCTGCATGTCAATGGCCTGCGTCCTGGTATCGATCCGCATGATCTCCGGCACAATCGGTATTTTTTCTATAAGCATCCCTCCAAACTGTCATAAAAATAGAGCACTAAAATGCGCCCTTTGTCCGCAACTTAGCCCCATTTCAGAGGCCGGGAGTATTCTAATATAGGCGCCCCGTAAACAGGGCCTTAAAACCCTTGAAAACACTGGCCTGATTGGGCTAAGTTGCGGACACATCACCCTCTGTTTTGCCGCCTGCGCCGTTTCCGTTCCCGCTCGGATTTCCGTCTGGCAAAGCTACGGCAAAAATCCGAACAATACGCCTGGCTTGTGACCGGAAGGTAAGCCTTTCCGCAGACCGGGCATATCTTCTGCCTGAGAGAAGTATCTTCACCGGTCAGGGCAGATTCCAGCTTTGGCTCCGTAGGCAGCACCGCCGCCCGGAAATAACGGCAGAACGCGCCGGTCCACCATTTATTCAGCATGTAGCAGGGACAGTCCAGGGGGAGGCAGAGCTTATCCTGGCAGTCATAGTTGGCGCACAAACTCGTCACCAGCCTTCGGATTGCCGCCCGCTCGGATCGTGTCAGTTCTCTTTCCGGTGGGGCGCTCATTTGCGCCCACCTTTCCTCGCCGGAAATTCCAGCTTGAAATTCACATACTTGCCGCCCGTATCATCCAGCACCACAACCGCGTCATAGGTCCGGCCCGTTTTTTCACTGTAAAGCCCGGACATAGAAACGCGGCCCTCTTTCAGAAGGGCCGCCGCAACGGTTTTTGTCAGGGTTTTCTTCTTACCTGTAAAGAATTTGTTATCTTTCCAGAGGGCAAAGGAGCAGTCTCGCTTTTCACAGAAAAATCCCTTTTTGCCCTCATACACAGTGCCGCCGCAGCGGGGACAGGTGCCGACAGCCTCGCGCCGGGTTCCTTTTGCGTAAGGGAACAGGCCGGCAAACCGTTCCTCCGGTGCGGTATGTTCTTTGACAAGCCCCCTGTTCATATCGGCGATCCCTTCCATGAAAGCCTCCGCACTGATCTCGCCGCGCTCCACCTGTTTTAGTCTGGATTCCCATTCCGCGGTAAGCAGCGGGGATTTAATATTATCCGGCAGGACCGTAATCAGGTTGGTTCCCTTTTCCGTGGGAATGAGCTGTTTTTTCTTTCTCTGCACAAAGCCGGTTGTTACCAGCTTTTCCAGTGTAGCCGCACGGGTAGCCGGGGTGCCTAAACCCTTGCGCTCTGCATCCTCCGGTGCGTCTGCCGCGCCTGCCGTTTCCATAGCTGCCAACAGGGAATCCTCCGTATAGTGCTTTGGCGGGGAGGTCTTGCCTTCCCGGACGCCTGCTGCCACCGGTTCAAAGGTCTGGCCCTGGGTAAGCTCCGGCAAGGCCGCGTCTGCGGGGTCCTCCTTTTCCAGTTCCGCCTGTTTCAGCCCCATGCGGTAGAGCCGTTCAATTTCCTTCCAACCTGCCTGCAAGACGGTCTTTCCTTTCGCTGTGAAGGAATGGCCTGCACAATCCAGTACCACCGTGACCGCCTCAAAGCGGTGCGTCTGGCCGGTGGCGCAAAGGAGCCTCATGGCGATCAGCGCCAAAACATCCCGTTCCCCGGAAGGGAGAGCAGACAGGTCCGTCCGGGCGATCTCCACGGTGGGAATAATGGCATGGTGGTCGGTGACTTTACTGCCATCCGTTACCCGGTCAATATCCGGTTCTTCCAGGCATCCTTTCCCGAAAGGCATGTTGTCCCGCAGCCACAGGATCAGGGAGGCGGCGGTTGCCTGCATATCCTCGGTCAAATACTGGCTGTCGGTACGGGGATAGGTCGCCAGCTTTTTCTCATAGAGGGATTGCAGGTAGTCAAGGGTCTGCTGGGCGGTGTAGCCGTAGATACGGTTACATTCCCGCTGCAAGGTCGTCAGATCATAGAGGCGGGGAGGCTGTACGGTCTTTACCTGCTTTTCCACTGAAAGGACAGAAGCCGTCTGCCCGTCACATTCCCTGCGGATTGTCTCTGCTGCCTGTTTTTCCGCCAGCTTATCACCGGAAGCAGTAAGACCGCCGCAAGTGATCTCTGGGACATAGAAGGGCCTGCTGGTAAATGCCTGAATCTCTGCCTCACGCTGCACCAAAAGCGCCAGCGTTGGGGACATGACGCGCCCGACATTCAGGGTGACGCCGTACAAGACAGAAAACAGCCTGGTCGCATTGATCCCAACCAGCCAGTCCGCACCGGCCCGGCAAACCGCGGCCTCATAGAGACGGTCATAATCCTTACCGGGGCGCAGGTGTTCAAAACCGTCCCGGATCGCCGCGTCCTCCATACTGGAAATCCAGAGGCGTTCCATCGGTTTCCTGCACCCGGCATACTCATAGACCAGACGGAAGATCAGCTCACCCTCGCGTCCGGCGTCAGTGGCGCACACCACGGAATCCACCCGTTTGTCCTTCATCAGCCGGCACAGGAGGTCAAGCTGTTTCTTCTTGTCCTTCGGCACCTCATATTTCCATTCGTCCGGCAGGATCGGCAGATCGCCATAGCGCCATCTGGCATACTGTTCCCCGTAGGCTTCAGGCTGTGCCAGCTCCAGAAGGTGGCCGACGCACCAGCTCACCAGGTAGCCGCCGCCTTCCAGATAGCCGTCCTTTTTCTCATCTGCGCCCAATACCGCCGCCAAAGCCATAGCGACAGAGGGCTTTTCTGCAATCACTAATTTCACTTGTCATCCTCCATTTCTTTGAATATAGAAAAGGCAGCCGCATAGCTGCCCTTATAAACTCGGTTCCTGTTTTGCCGCTGTTTTTTCCTTTGGTGCTTTTTCTGCCTGTTCTTTTACCTGCGCCTTATTTTCTGCCAGCCGTTCCAGGAGCCCCTTTTCCTGTTTCCGGCCAAGAGTTTTTGCCGCCCGGTCATAATACTGTACCTTATCGGAAAGAAGGTCAGCCGGAGCCACCTGGGTCGCATTAACTTCCTTAACCATGCTTTCCAGTTCCTTTGCCTGCATATCGCCATTATCCGGTACGATCAGCACCTCATGTATAGACGAGGGGAGAACATAGAAATTCTTTCCAAGCAGCTCACCGATTTTATCCAGAACCCCGTCCCGCGCAAGAATCCCGGAACCGTTTACTTTGCTGGCATTTGTCAGAACATACATTGGCATAGTAGCTGCATCCAACGGTTCTGTGCACTCAAACAGATTTTCAGGTTTTGACGAGAACATGATTTCGTCCATCATATCTTCCATACTGTAAAAACAGACCGGGCTTCTTTCTGTTTCTGCCGCAACTGCATCCTGATGAAGCTGCTCTTTAGTAACACCCCACAATTCCATCATACGATCTGTAACAACAGCAGAGGCAACACCCTCTTTGCTCTCCATGACCTGAATCCGGTAGACCGCAGCCAACTCTCCGCACGGGGTAAACGGTTTATCTTTCAAATACTCCCGGTTTTGTTCAGGATCGCATAGACGGATAGCAAGCATGGGCTTTACTTGTCTGTAATCCATTAAGTCCGATACTTCAAAGGGAACCCTGGTATCTTGTTCCGTCCTGATCTGTACGATTTCCCGTATGATTTCATCCATTGGCCGCCCCTGCGCAAGCTGCTTGGCATAGGGTTCCAAATAGATTGTCGGGACAGTAATTTCTCCGTCGTTTCGGATCATAAGGCCGGTAAGCCTCCGGTCATTTCCTTTTGTCACTTCTTCCAGAGTGATATGAGCCTCCTGATACTCCGGCGGTAAATACTCCCGGATATGGTTTTTGATATATTCCGCAATTTCAGTATTCATCTATTATTCCTCCGTTCCATATTTTCGTAACCTTCATCCGCCATTTTTCCTGCCTGCATCAGACAGAGCAGCACAACGCCGGCTACCGTACCGGCTGTAAATGCGATAAGGTGTGTTATGATACTCCACATAAAAATGCCTCCTTTCGGGCAAAAGAAAACGCCCACTGTCCAAGTGAGCGCTGTGCCAAGTTGTCTTATTCTGTTTTACTTTTTCGGGAAATAGATTTCTCCCACGGGTATTTCCCGCAGTTCTTTTTTCATTTGATGTGCGAAGCGGATCGTCCTTACGGTTCCGCCTTTTTCCCGCCCGTCATACACCGCGATTACCCGGTCAGAGTGTTCCACCATATAGCGGTTGCGGTGGGAATAGACGCTGGGCTGGTATTCCTCCTGTATCACAACCACATCACGGCAAGCCTCCAGCATTTCATAGGTCCGCCTCTTTGCCCTGAGACTGTCCAGCCGTTTCTGATATGGGATTACGGCAATCAATTCCAATGAAGGATCATCTTTCTGCTTTTCCATAACTATTTCCACAAAATACTGATCCACGCCCTCCGCGACCCCACTCATGAAGCAGGTAAAGCCGTCCGCAACCGATTTTTCAATTTCACGCAGCAGGGCAGCCTTTACATAGTTGATCTGATTCTGCGGTAAATCCCTGTGTCCCGTGACACAGCATGTTTTCTTTTTCATCTGGCACCTCCGATAATAGATTAAAACTACCGCCTTGCTATAGTGTAGTAGGTTTATTTTAGCAAGTCAACGCAAATACCCTTTTTCATCTACCGAATATTTACCTCCTGTAAGGTACAATCTATTATGCAGAAGGAGGTGACTATGATGTATGAAGATTTTGTCCCGGAACGGCTGGCAAAGCTAAGGGCGCTAAAGGGAGTATCTGCCCGTGACATGTCTTTGTCGCTGGGTCAGGCGAACAATTACATCAATAACATTGAGAATAAGAAGTCACTTCCCGCCATGCAGTCCTTTTTCTACATCTGCGAATATCTCGGCGTAACACCCCAGGAATTCTTTGATGAAGGAAATGCCTGCCCGCAGACACTACAGGAATTTATGACTGAGGCCAAAAAACTGGACTCAAAATCAATGGAATATATTCTCGGCATTATGAAAGAACTCAATAGCAAACGGTAGAGCGGCCAGCAGTTGGCCGCTTTTCTTAATATTGTATCCGGTAATGTCCTGATAATGTCCCATCCCTATACCGGCGATAATCCCTGTTTTGTCCTAAAATGAGCCGCCTTTTGTCTGGCGGCTCATTTTCCTGCTGCACTCTTTATCATTTCCCTGTACTGCCAAAGGCGCCGGTGCCCCGCTGCTCCCCAAGCTCTGTCACAAAATCCGCGATCACCACCGGCGTAATGACGAGCTGGCCGATCCTTGAACCTTTGGGAATGTGCCGCGTCTGGCTGCTCACATTGCTAAGAATTGCATGGATTTCCCCACGGTAGCCGGAATCTACAGGCGGCAGCTCGCAGACCAGCCCTTTGACAGCCATGCTGCTGCGGGGGAACACATATCCGGCAAACCCATCCGGCACCTCGATCCCAAATCCCAGGGGAATTTTCGTAATCTCGCCGGGCTGTAGGGTGCAGTCATAGGGCATATACACATCCGCGCCGGCATCGTTCCCATGTGGCCGGTAGGGTCTCTGATCCTCCGGCACGCCAAAATCGATCAGCTTAATCTTCATGGGCGCCGCCTTCCATAAGCAGCGGGTAATCCGCCGCCAAAATCCCGCCGGGCGTCATGCTGCCCGCGATCTTTCTTTTGCAGCTCATTTTCCCCTCCAGACATTGATCTCTCTGGCAGAAAGGGCCGGTAAGATCGGGAGCAAAGAGTACCTGGCTCAATGAAAAAAGCTCCTGCCAGATTTTCAGGAGCACGATCCGGGTCTCGTCCGTATTGCGCCGGCATACCCGCTGGCCGATGATATGTTTCCACTGGTAAGGTGTTGCGCTGATAATCAGCACATTCCTAAGGCCCTGGGGCGTGACATAGCCCGCCGCGTCGTGCCCGATCCCTGCCGCGCACAGTTCTTCGTAACAATCCATATCGGATTTACAGCTTTCCAGATACATTTCCTGAATTGCCTTCGGCGCAGTCAAAATCTCATAGGGTACAGCAAAATCCGCCTGTCCCGCATAGTTGCTGTACTGTAAGGACGCACTCATAAACTTTACCTCGTTCTGGTGCCTGGTGATCTGCGCAAGGAAACGCCTGCTTGCGCCTACAATGGCAACGGTGATAACCGCGAATTTCTGGATCGTGGGGTGCGGGAGCTTGCTGATCGCCGTTACGGTATCATTGCTGAACGACTTTTCATAAAGCGCCGTCAGATCCTCCATTGTATTGATCTTATGCCCGCGCTGGGTAAGCCTGGCCGCAAACACCATGTTTTTCTCGGCCTCCGCCACCGCCTGGCAGTTCAAAACCTTTACTTCAATTCTGTTGATTGGTCTGTCCCTCCTTTACAATCGCTTTCAGTAAAAACAGATAGTTAAGACTGTCTGTGATCTTCTCGTCCCATGTGCCGGCGTCAAAGCTCATGCCGTCGGCAAAGCACATGTCATACAGGGAAACGATATGCTTTGCCAGCATCCCGGCAAGGGCACGCTCCGGTGTCGTGTGCTGTAAAGCAGCGGCAGCCTTGAAAGCCCCCAGCCGGTCCGTATCGCCCCCTGTGTATTCCTTTGTTTTCTTTTGCAGGATTTCCCTGCATAGAGCCACCTGACCGTCAAAAACGGCATTGACCTCTTTCTGCGTGATAAGGCATCCCTCCTTTGAAAATGGTTTTGTCCCGAATCCTGTATAGAATCCGTGACAGTTTACGCGCTTGGCAGATAAATCCAGTCGTGCATCAGGCACACGCTCGGCTCGTCCTCCCTGGGGACCAGCCGGTAGGTACATTCCCCGTACACGGTCCGCTTGTCCTCGATCTCCATTTCATAAGCCTTGTAAAAGCGGTATTCGATATTGGAGATAATACATTTAAGCGTCTGCAATGCCTCCCGCTGGGAAGTCACGATCAGGTCACGGTCCACGCTGCGCTGTAGGAACAGTAGCGACTTGTAAAGCTGTACCTCCGTGCGGTAGGGCCGGCAGTCCATCGTCTCCAGCCAGTGGCAGAAAGCTACCGGGCCGCTCAGGGCCAGTTCCCGCTCGGGGTGGTAATACTCGTAGCAGTCCAGGTTGGCCGTGTTCAGCAGGTACAGCATTTCCCTGATCTCATTTTCCGGCATGTCGTAAAACCTAAGAAGGGAGCGGTACAAATGCACATAGCCGGGTATTGAAACAATGGTATTCACCATAGAAAAAATCCTCCTTGTAAATGACTGGTGCGGGAGCACATGCCCCCGCACCGGTTTTCAGTCTGCTTCGTTGTTTACTTCCACCAGCTTTGCCATGACGATGAAGCGGCTCGCGCCTCCGGGCGTGCAGGTGGAAAGGGTCAGCACCTTATCGCTGCTTGTCACCGTGACGTCCGTTTCCACAACAGAACGCTCCGCCATAGCGGTAAGCCAGGTCGTATAAGCGCCGTCATCCTTCCAGCTAAGACGCCAGGGAGAGGTATCGCTGCCGGATTCGGAAGGCTTTGCCACAAACGCCGCGAAAACCTCACAGAGATAACCGCCCTCCGGGGTCACAAGGTACATCTGCTTATGGGTATCAAAGTAGCTCTGTTCGTCATACTCATTCAGGGCGGCGAACATGGAGCCGTCCCGCATGTTATGTCCGTAAATAATGGTGTTCCGGTCAGAAAAATCCGCCTTGTTCTCATAATCCGCGAACAGGCATCCCACCTTATTGTAGGTGCCGTCATACAGGTGGTGCAGGTAATACTCGTTGTCATCCGCCTGCGTTACCGGGTAGTTGATCACCGTATCGGGAAGGGTAAGCCACCCGATGATGTCCGGCCCGCTTTCCCGCAAAGATTCAAAATCCACCATAGGAAGAACCACGGAAGGGGCTGACCCAGCAGGTTCCGTTTCAATGGGTGCGGTCCCGGTCTCCATATCCTCCGGTGTTTCGGTCCGCTCCGGCAGCTCCACCAGTCCTGCGAGGTCATCATAAGCCCCGGCGCTTTCACTGTACTGGCAGAGGTCACGGACCATCAGGAAGCCGCTGCCTAACGCCAGTGCCGCGCAGAGGGAGAGGGCCGCAATGCCCGCAGCCTTTGTCTTAGGGGTCTGTCTGCTGTATTTCCCCTTCTTGAAATAGAGGGCAGCAAACATCCCACCGCCGATCAGAGCCAGCGCCAGAAGGCCGCCGTACAGGAAAATGAAATTGTCATCACCGGTCTGCGGTACTGCCTTATCAGGATTAGACGGTGTGGAAGGCTTGGACGGTGTTTTCGGATTATCAGGAGTTTCCGGTTTTTCTGGTTTCTCATTAAAGAACTGGACCGTTGCGGTCTGGTCCGCCTTGATCTCCACCGTGGCCGCGTCAGGAATGATATAATCCTTGCTTGCACGGTTGGAAAGCTCGGTTACGGTATAAATGCCGACGCGCAGCCCCTTGACCTCGATCACGCCGGATTTCGGTGTGGTGAAGGTCTCACAGTAAGAACCGTCTGCGCTCTTGACCTCAATGGCAAATCCGTCCTTGCGTCCGTCACTGGAATCTTTGGTGATTTTCAGGTTGCCGCGGTATGCCTCATTGGTAAATCCCCGGCCTGCCTCGCCGTTTTCGATCACAACGGTCTGGCCGTCCTCGGTGATCGCAAAGTAATAAGCCTTTTCGTCAGGCTGGTAGCCCTCCGGCGCTTTCTTTTCTTTTACGAAATAGCCCTTAGCCAGAAGATCCTCCGCCATGTGGAATCCGCCGTCTGTCTCTTTCAGGGCGCCGACCAGCGTATCTTCGGCATCCAGCTCCTTGTTGCCGTTGGCGTCCTCATACAGTTCAAACACCGCGCCGGAGAGGAAGCGCAGGAAAGTATTCTCCTTATCGCTCTCCACAGAGGAAGGTTCATCCACCGCCTCGGTCTTATGGAGCTGCACCCGTCCGCGGATCAGGGTATTATCCACGCGGAATTCGATTGTCTGGCCGTCCGCACCGATATAAATGTGGTGTTCCTCCGGGCTCACCGTATAGAGCGCGGGAGCGGAAATTTCCTTTACAATCCAGTGACCGTAAGGGATATTCTCAAAGGCAAAGCTGCCATCCTCACCGGTGGTTACGGTAAGCAGCGCGTTTTCCTCGGTAAATTCTTCGGTGTCAGGCTTAAACAGGCCCATCACCGCGCCGGCCAGCTTCACATCTTCGCCAACCTCCGTGCTCTCGCCATATTTCACACCGTCAATGCGTCCGCGGAGCAGGTCATTGGGAACAGCCTCGCCCTCATTTATCAGGATAGAGACAAGAGCAGCCTCCTGACCCGCATATTCAAAAACTACCGGGTATTTGGTATCGGAAAGCACATAGGCGCTGTTGGTGGTGCGCTCCTGCACATAATAGCTGCCAAACGGAAGGTCGGAATCAAAGCAAGCGTCATAGCCGCCCGCCTCATTTGCGGAAACGGAGACCACTTCCAGAAGCCCGCCTGCCGGGATCACGCTGCCATCCGCCGCCGTCAAGTCAGCGGAAGCATACAGACCAAAGGAAATGTCCTTGTATTCCTCATTCATGCCAAGCCCGAAAAGCTCGTCTGTTTCCAGAGCTTTGAACAGGGCAACATCCACTTTCTGGCGCTCGTCATACAACCCTACTGCGGTCTGCGTGACCTCCACGGTCTCGCCCGCGTAGGTCAGCTCCGCATATTCCGGGACAGCATTTACGACCATGCCAGCCGGCGCCTGCCGTTCTTCCAGACGGTAGCGGCCCAGGTACAGAAGTACGCTTGTGGCGGTTCCATCTTCCCCGGTGGTAAGGGTCTCTACAACTGTGTCCTTTGCTACTCGGAGGGTCCCGTCGCCGGTGTAAATATCCTCGTCAGCGATCACATCATAAACTGCGCCGGGAAGCCCGGCCACTTCATATACCGGCTGATACAGGCCGTCGTTTTCCTGGACGGAAGCGAACACCTCGCCGGTCTTTGTGATGGTGAGCTGGCCCTTCTGGGGCATGTTGTACTGTGTGACGGTCACAACCGCCTCGCTGCCGTCAATGGTGAACGGTACGGGCTCACTGGAAAGGACATAACCGTAAGGAGCCGCCACCTCATAAAGCTCATAATCCCCGGTATGCAGAGGTTCCGGCAGCATGAGCCAGCCTTCGTCCGAAACATAGAAGGTATCAAGGGTCTCCGGGTTTGGGTAGAAGATTTCCTGGGTGACAAATTCCCCGGTGGAAAGGTCCTTGATCTGGAAGCCCGTGCCGGTCATCGGGATAATGCTCCCGGTCTCGGCGTCGCATTTCTCCACCTTGAGCCTTGCGGTAATGGTGCGGTTATTCAGAATATAGCTGTAGGTCTGGCCGTCTGCGGAAATAAAGACGGTAAAATCAGGAATGAACGCCTTGCCTTCCTCACCGGCTGTCTGGTGGACCGTATAATGGCCGTAAGGCAGCATTTTGGAGGAAGTAAAGCCGTCGCTGTCCGTGGTGAGCAGGTCGCGCTCGCTTTCCTTCGCCGCATCATAGCTACCCGCCGCCTTCAAGTAGATTTCAAAGACGGCGCCGGCCTCCGGGTGCTCGATCACACCCTCATTCGGTTCTTCCGTATTTTCATCTTCGGACACATCCGGGTCCGGGTCGTCCGTATGCTTGACAAGCTGGATATTGCCATAGATCACGGTTTCCGTGACCTGGTTCTCCGTAGTGTTCAGCTCCACCTCGTACAGCGCCGGGGAAGCGCCCACCTCATAGACCGTATCATTCAGAAGATAACCGGTGCTGGGCTCGATTTCCCGTACCGTCCAGCTATCGCCGCAGACATAGTAACGGGTCATAAAGCTGCCGTCCGGCCCGGTGGTATAGGTATCTACCAGCTCGCCATTGTTATAAATCCCATAGGTCGCCCCGGCAAGGGTGGCGTCGCCCTGGGCGGTCCCGGTGTCCGCGTCGCTCTTTACCACATGCACGCGGAATTTCTTCAAAATATTGCTGAAATGGACGGAAGCAGTCTGGCCGCTCTCAATAGTGATGTACTGTGCGGAAGGGGTCACATAGCGGTCAACCGGGATTTCCGTCACCAGGTAAGTGCCGGGCAGGAATTTCTTTTCCACCTGGCCGTTATCCCCGGTAGTAACAGTCTCATTGACTTCATTTCCCAAAATATCCGTGCCGGAAATGCGGAAGGAAATGCCGGACACAATGCCGTCCTCACTGGTCTTGACGATCTTCGCGGTGCCGTAGGTCTCCGTTTTGATGTTCATAAAGAAGGAAACCGGGTCGCTGGCGCCGGTCATCATGGTCTGATAACCAGGGCGGCCCCAGATCAGCATGTCGTTGGCAACCGGAATGTCTTTTCTGAACTCAAAGCTCACCGGCTCCATAATCATGTTTTTGCTGGTGAAGGTGTACTGGTTGCCGTTCCTGCTCACGGTCACGCCGCTGCCGGAAAGCATTTGCAGGTCGATATTCAGGTTGTTGGTGTCGGTAACAGTCAGGGTATAGACCTTTCTGCTGGTGTCCCATTTCAGTTCCAGAACAGGGGCATCCCCCTTATTCGCCGCGGTAAAGGAAGGGACGGTGGAGTGGGACGCCACCTGTTCCAGAATCCAGTTGTATGCCTTTTCCGCAGGACGCCCGGCAACCACGCTGTAATACTGGTCCGCCGAAGCGTGGCCGTTGCTGTGCCGGCTGTAGGGGTCGCTGCGAAGCTGCTGCTGGTATTCCCAGAGGATGATCTGCGTCGCCATTTTATAATCGTCCTCATTGATTCCGGAAACAGGAAGGGAGGCGCCGGGTTTCCAGCCATAGATCGCAGTCAGGGTAATGCCGCGCCTGGCAGCGGACGGGAGCATATTCAGGTAATCGCTGTTGGTCCCGTTCTCCGAAGTATAGGTATTTTCGGAAGTGTTGTAGGGAATCCCGCTCTCCACGCAGTAGACCGAATGGGTCACGCCGTCCGAATCTGTCAGCATGTAGTGCCGGTAGGCGCTGCCGCCGGAGCCGGAACGTTTATCCGTGGTTCCGTCTGAATTGTAAGCAAGGAAATTGGTAGGCACCGGGGAATAATAATGCTGCCCGTCAGACCCTACATACTGGTCGCCCAGCCAGGAGCTTGCTTTCTGGCCCACGCCTGCCGCAAACGCCTGGGCGGGAAGCAGGCTAAAGACGCATACCGCGCAGAGTAAAAATGCCACGATCCTGTGCAGACCGCGGCGGTGTGTATTCGTTTTCATATTCACGATAGAAAGACCTCACTTTCATAAAATAGGTAAGGACGGCGCATTACTCGCCGTCCTCATGGGTGCTATCCTCAAAGTCATCCTCGGAGAGATATTCCGGTTCGCCGTAAGCCTCGTCCGGGTCAAAGCCCTCCCCGTAGCCGTCGTCCTCGTCAAATTCGTCCTCGTCCGCCGCCTGCTGTTTCGGGCGCACGATCTTCACATAATAGCCGACGCCTCCGACTGCAAGCAGGGCGACGATGATAAAGATGATCGTGCCGACGCTGCCGGTATCTTTCTTTGGCTGTTCCGATTCAGCCGGTTCCTCCGGCTCTGCCGGCTTTTCCTTTCCGATGCAGCCGTTTAAGTCATTTTTGCAGACCGGGCAGCCGGTATTGACTTTTCCGGCCTCGCATTTCTCCTTACAGGTGCAGACATCCGCAGCGGGGATCACGCTCACGCTGCCATCATTCTTTTCCGCAAGGGCCATCAGGTCCGCCTCGGTGACGCCATTCAGAAAGTAAACGTTGTTGTCGTCACGCTTGCCGTCAATGATAAGGTAGAACACATTCCCGGCCTCGGTGGTAATGGTGTAAAACTGTTTATCCCCATCCTCGCCGGTGGCGCTGTCCAGCACGGTCCCGGTCCCCTCCGGGGTGAAAGCGCCCTCCGGGACGGAGGAAGTGGTGGGCTCCGGTGTGCCGGAATTTCCTGTACTGCCGGAGCTGCCGTCCTGGGAGCTTGTGCCGCCCGAATCCGTTCCCGTATTGGAACTGCTGCTTTGGGTGCCCGTGCTGCCGGAAGAAGCTGCCTGGGTCTGTACCGGTTTTGTTGCCGGGGTGCTGCTCTGGCTCGGCTGCGTGGGGGCAGCCGGCTTTTCCGTGGACACCGGTTCCTTGTAATAGGGGTTGTCAAATTGCACGGCATCAGAACGGTTGCCGGCATAATCCACCGCGTAGACGCTCACTTTTTTATCTGTGCCGGCATAATCCTTCAGCGCGACAGAGGCTTTCCCGTCCACAAGGGAATTTACACGGGTCTTGTCGATATAGACCGCCTCCACGCCGGAATTGTCGTCGCTGCTTACGATCTTTACGGTTTCCCCATCCAGCACCGCCGTAAGCGTGGGCGGCGTGGTGTCCTTGCCCCCGGCGGCAAAAGCCGTCATGGGCAAGGTCATGGCGCCTATGAGAAAGACAAGCGCCACAAGGAGAGAGATTCGTTTAGTCCTCATGCACTTCCTCCTGTTCCTGCGGCGAAGACTCCTGTGCGGACGCCATCTGCCGCGTTTTTAAGAATTCGGCCAGTTCCTGGGGCGTCAGGTGGTAGCTGCGGGCCACCGCCACAAAGTCGGTGTTCTCCAGCTCCGTTTTCTGTTTCTCCAAATCCTGGAGCCTGGCCTGCTGCTCCGCGATCTTCGCCTTGGTCTTTTCAATGTCTTTTGCCAGTTTTTCAATTTTAGGGTTCAAGTTGTTACCTCCATTCTGTTAAGGCAGCCGCGCAAAGGTGTAAAAATGCTGCTGCCAGTAACTTGTATTGATATTTGCGTAAGAGATCGGGTCCCCGCAGTGGATCATCATTCCGTTACCCACATAGATTCCCACATGGCTTGCGCCGCTGGTGTTATAGGTCCCCTGGAAGAAAATCAGGTCGCCGGGTCTTGCGTCCGCACTCGATACAGGCGTACACACGCCTAAAAGCCCGTCCGCGGTAAGCCGCCCGAAGTTCCAGCCGGTATGGTTGACTACCCAGGAAACGAAGCCTGAACAGTCAAAGGAAGTGGAAGGGCTTGCGCCGCCCCACACATACGGATAGCCTAAGTATTTCTCCGCCTCCGCGATCATGGCCGCGAACTGTTCATCCGCAAGGGCCTCCGGCGGAATATCGTAATCAAAGTAGCTGCCGCCTCCGCCTGCGCCAATGGCTGGCAGCCCGGTACTGCCGGTGTCACCGGTATCTGCAAAATACAGCGGATTCAAATACTGCCCGTCCACCAATACCTCCAGGTGCAGGTGCGGCCCGGTGGAATTGCCGGTGCTGCCGACCTTCGCGATTACATCCCCGGCCTTTACTTCCTGGCCCACGGACACAAGAAGCTGTGAACAGTGGCCGTATTTCGTGGTAAGGGTATGCCCCTCGTAAGCCTCGCCTTCAATGGCGACACACAGGCCGTAGCCGCCCGCGTTTCCTGCCAGCGTAACCGTACCGTCATGGCCGGCTAAGATTTCCGTGCCCTGGGCCATGCCGATGTCAACGCCGGTATGGTAGTTCTTTTCCCCGCTGATGGGGTGTACCCGGTAGCCGTAGTAGCTGGTGACATAGGGCAGCCAGTTTATCCCAAAGACATTTTTCACATACTGCCGGTTGCCCTTGGTCTGCAATAGAATCTCACAGATTTCTTTCTGCTCGGTGCTCATGCGCTGCACCACCAGGTTTGCAAGAGGCGTGGCCGTGAGCTTTACATTCAGAATGTGCCACTCATACGGTACTTCTTCCTCGGTTTCCTCGCCGGTCTCCGGGTCAACATGGGTCTCTGTCCGGTAGCGGATTTCCGTTTCCTCCGTAAAGGTAAGGGAATACTGCTCATTAAAAAGCTGCCGCAGGACGCCCTCGATCTGCTCATAGGTGAAATTCTGATAGGCAGAAGTGAGATAGCCCATCAGGATATAGGGGTCATGCTCGATTGCGCCGATGTTATAGCGGTACTCGTCATAACCGGGCCGGTCTGTCTCCACACGGTCTATTTCCATTTGCAGGTCTGTTTCCCACTCGGTATAGATAAGCTCCGCGTTGTTGATGTCCTGGTCCTCCGCCAGATAGGTAGAGGCGGCGATACTTCCCAGGCCCCCGGTCCCGATATTGGAAAACGAGGAAAACAGCGAAGAAATGAGAAATACCACCAAAAGCAGAAGGACGAGAATGCTGCAGATAACCGGGTGACGCTTGACGGTGTTTACCACCGAAGCAGCGATCTTTTCCGTTGTAACGGCTGCGTTCTTTGCCCGCTTTCCGGTTTTCTGTGCCTCCCTTGCGGCTTTGGCATACTGCCGTTTCAGCTTTTGCTTCTGCCACATCCGGGCAAGGAAATTTTTCTTTAGCTCCGGGTGTTCCGAAAGGGTCTGCCGGTAGGCAAGCTTCGCGTTAGCCCTCGCTGATTTCTGCTGTAACTTTGTCACCCGGCGGTATGGCGCTGTTTTATGGCGGTGGTACAGGGTGCGCGCCCAGGCCTCACCCACAAGCTCGGTGCGGTGGGCGGCTTTCACGCCGACATTTTCTTCCTCCGCCTGGTAGATTTTCTTATGGGCGTAGCCGACAGCCGTATTCGCTGCCGCCTTTACCGGGCGCATGGGAAGGGAGCCCTTTACATGCGCCCGCTGGGATTTTACTTCCTGCTCAAATTTCAGCCGTTTTTTTGCTTTGCCGGTCTCCGGGTCGGAAGCCGTCTCCATCCGCAGTTTTTTCCGGGAAGGCAGACGCGCCTCGGCGTCCTCCAGCTTCTTTTCCACACGCTCGGCCCTGCGCCTCGCCTGGGTCAGCTTTTTATCCGCCGCCTCCGGTGGCAGCTCGTCAGCGGTAAATTCCAGCTTGGAAGGCCGTTTCGGTTCTCCCTCGGCTGAACCCGGCTGTTTCTCCTGGGGTTCCTCGGCTTTTGCCGCCTCCTGGAAACGCTGCTGGTACTTGTTGCCATGCTGGTGCATCCGGCGTCTGCCCGATGTTTCCCCGGCATTTGTGCTGCCGGCCTCCGAAGCAGCGGAAGCCTCCGAACTGCCGGAACCGGGCAACTCCTGGCCGCCGCGCCGGGAAAAGTCTGCATCCCGGCGCTGGAGCCTGCCGGAATCACTGTGCCTGGAATCCTGCTGCCTGCTTTCGCGGAAGCTGTCACGCCCGGAAAAATCCGGCCCGTTTTGCTGCGGAACGCTGCGGCTGTCCTGAATGAAGCTGTCAGAATCCCCGGACGACTGCCGGGAAAAAGCCTCCGCATGTGTTCCATAGTCCGCAGATTCATAAGCCGCCATTTCATCCACTGGCTGCCGGGAAGCAGCAGCATACGTATTGGAATCCGTTGCTGGAACTGCGCCGTCCTCCGAAGCCCCTTGATACAGGTTCCACCCTCTATGGCGGTTATCTTCCTGCACAGGAGCGTCACGGGCCCGGCGCAGATCAAAATCCTGCCCGCGCATCTCGCCGGTCCGGACGTCGGTTTCTGTTTTTCCCGCCGGCTGCCGCACCGCGTCTTTGGGCCGTCTGAACTCTTTATCACGGGACATATCCATCACCTCCAGTCTGAATTATCGTTGCTGGTCTGCCGGCGCTCATGCGCCTGCCACTTCATCCGGCCTTGTGGTAAGGACCGAATACAGAAGGGTGTCCTTCGGGAAGTGATCGACGAAAGGAATAATCACATTGCCGAAAAACAAAAGACCCTCGCCGGGGCCGGAATGGGTCACATAGGAAAGCTGGTGGGGCGAAATGCCTAACTGCTTCGCCAAAATCTGCCGGTCTCCCTGGGCCTGGTTGAGCATGTAGATAAAATCCGAGTTCTCAAAGATGTTCTCGATCTCCCTGGAAGCCAGCAGGTCCTTCACATTCTGCGTTAAACCGCTGGGAATCCCGCCCCATTTTCTGAACCGTTTCCATATCTCTACACTGAAACTTCCGGTCTGTCCTTTCAGCAGGAGGTGGAATTCGTCGATATAGAACCAGGTCGTCTTATGCTTGGAGCGGTTGGCCGTAACACGGTTCCAGACCGCGTCCTGCATGATAAGAAGGCCGATCTCTTTCAGGGCCTTTCCCAATGACTTCAACTGGAAGCACAGTACCCGGTGGTGATCCATCTGGATATTGGAACGGTGGTTAAACACATTCAAGGAACCATTGACGTAGATTTCCAGCGCCGTGGCGATATTCTGCGCCTCCGGTTCGCTCTGTTTGCGAAGGAGGTCGTACAAATCCCCCAGGATTGGCATGTTTTCCGGGCGCGGGTCCTGCAAATAGTCCCGGTACACAAGCCTTGTGCAGCGGTCAATGATCGTCTTTTCAATAGGGGAAAGCCCCTCCTTGCCGCCGATGATAAGGTCACACAGAGACAGGATAAAATCACTTTTCAGGGTGATCGGGTTTTCATCATCCGAATAGTCCAGGTTTATATCCATCGGATTGATGTAGTTAGTGGAGTTAGGGGAAATGTCAATGACCTGCCCCTGAGCTCCAAACTGCTTTACCAAAGGCCCGTACTCATTTTCCGGGTCTGCTATGATAATGTCGTCCTCCGTCAGAAGGAACACATTGACGATCTCACGCTTGGCAGAGAAAGATTTGCCACTGCCGGGCGTACCCAGGAACAGGCCGTTGGGGTTTTTCAGGTTCTTGCGGTTCGCCATAATCAGGTTGTTGCTAAGGGCATTGAGACCGTAATACAAAGCCTCGCCCTCCTGAAACAGCTCGCAGGTGGTAAACGGCACGAAAATGGCCGTGCTGCTGGTGGTAAGACCCCGCTCGATCTCGATCTGGTTCTGCCCCAGGCATAGAGAGGACATAAGGCCCTGCTCCTGCTGGAAGTCCAGGCGTTTCAGGGCACAGTTGTATTTCTGCGCCACACCGGAAGCGGAAAAAATATCCGTAAACAGCTTTTTGCGCTTCGGGGCGATATTCTCCACCAGAACCGTCACAAGGAACATCCTTTCATTCCGGCTCTGCAAATCCTGCAGGAGATTTTTCGCTTCTTCCCCATAAGTGGCAAGGTCGGTAGGTATGATGTCCATGTCATAGCCGGAGCGGACCGCTTTCTTCTGTTCCTCAATCGTCATCTTCTGCAAATCAGACATCTTGCGTTTGATGTTCTTGATCGCCTGGGCCTGGTCGATAGACTGGATATGCAGGTTGATTGTCACGGCGTCATCCAGGTCAAGCAGTTCCGCCAGCAGCCGATCCGTCAGCTCCGGGGCCAAAATCTGCAAGAAGGACACCGCGCCGGAATGGTCGCCCACCCGGAAGGTCTTGCCGTCCTGGGAGAAGGAGAGACCGGAAGGGGCGATATAGTCCTTTGTGGAGAGCCCGGTTTTCGGCAAATCCGACCAGTTAAAATGAAGTTTCTCCTGGCCGTCCGGGTGGAGCTGGCTGTGCAGAAGCTCCAGACGTTCCAGCCCGTTTAAGGGCCTTGCCTGCACGCCCAGGGCTTTGAAGTTCCCCAGCACGTCCGTTTCGATCCGTTCCAGACGCATTTTCGCCGTGCGAAGGTCCTCCGCTTCAATCCCGAAGGTGATGTATTTCCGCTTGGTAAGGCCGTTGTTGCCCTTTTGGAGCTGGTTCTTTAACATATCCGCGTACTCCCTGCGGATTCCGTCGTACTCGTCGCCACGGGCAGGAATCTCTATGCTGTGAACAAAGTCCTGCATATTGGCCCGCTGGTTGATGAAGGTGAGCTGCACATGGATCGAGGCGTCAAAGTAATTGAGAAAATCGCAGTAGCCCTCAAAAATCTGCGCCTTGTCGTCCGCCTGCGCGAGCTGGTAGTTAATATCAAAGAACTGCACCGTCTTGGTGTAATAATTGCCGCTCACACGGCAGATACCGTCCCGGTACATTTCCTTATAGGGAATACTCTGCTGGACCGTCTGCGGGGCGTCCGCTTTCAGCCCGGAAAAAAAGCCGGGCTTTTTCTTCGGCCCGGCAGGAGAGGCAGTTTTACTTCCTGCCTTTCTTGCTTCGGTGCGGGTCTTTTTTGCCTGCTTTACGTTTCTTTGCAGACGTTTTTCCTGCGCCTCCTGCTGTCTGGTTTTTGGCAATCTGTGATACCTCCTTTTTGGATATGGATTTGTAGAAGTTTTCTGTCCGGTAAGGGCGGTCCTTCGGCCAGAGCTTATAGCGGAGCCGGTTCCTTAACAGCTTTTCCGCCGGCTGCCCGTCCTTCTCATACATGGCAAAGAAGAAAAAGGGCATCATCAGGCCGATCATAAGGAGCACCGCCGCCGAATTGCCGATGGCGCCGCGGGTAAGGAAATATACCGGCAGCCCCACCAGCGCGGCCAGACTGAAACAAATAAGCTGGCGCTTTGTCAGGCCAGCGGCTACTTTGGTCTTGACTTTGGTTAAGTCTTTGGGTACGGGTACATAAGGCATTTCGTTGTCACCTCCGATCTGCGAGAATCTTTTTTATCCGTTTTGCGGCATTGTAATACTGCAATCCACTTCATTGCCCCATACATCCCAGCCGGGGGTCTGCTGCCTGGCAAAAAGCTCCACCCTGGGCTGATCTCCCATGAGCTTTATGATCTTGTCCCGCACTTCATCGGGTTTCTTGCTGTGCTGCTCGATATGGGAGATCACAAACTGGTGGATTCCCGCACACTGGCGTTTCGGGTGCCCGCGTGTTGCCAGCAGACATACCTCCGCGTTGGAGCGGGTCCAGAAGCCCATCCCATAAAACCAGCTATCGGCTTTCCGGTTCTGCTTCAGCCACAGAAACGCCAGGGTCTTATAGTGGAAGCCCCATGCCTCAATCACCCGGAACGCCTCATTAAGCTGCGGGAAGGTGGCCCATAGAAAAAGCGCACTGTCTTTGGCCGCAAGGTCTGCAACCGGCAGTGCGCATATTTCATCCATGCTCATGGTGGGGTAATGGTTTTCTGCCACGCCTTTGCCGCGCTTCATGTCATAGCGCCAGGGCGGGTCCGCGTACACAATGCCATATTTCTTAGCCTCCGCCATCAGCGGGCCTGCTCACTCTTGGCAGGCGCGGGCTTTGCCGGCTGCGTCTTGACCTTTCCGGCATTTTCTTTCAGGGCGCCGGTCAGGGAAGGCTTTTCTGCGTCCCTGGTCGCTTCAAGGGTGGCCTGCAAATTTTCAATCGCCTGGCCGTACCCTTCGATCAGGGCGTCGTTGAGCTGCCTGCGAAAGTCCGCCGTCACCGGCCAGCACACATCCCTCCATTTTCCCTGCTTATCCTGGGTGGAAGGCATGTTGACATACAGGCCGTTCTCGCCGGAGCAGATACGGAAGCCGTCGATCTTGAAACAGTCGCCAATCGTCACGTTGGCAAAGGCCAAGAGGTTCCCCATCGGGGCAATCGGGCGCACGGTTACATCCAGCTTCAAGCTTTCGGACGCCTGAGTGTCCGGCTGCATGGGTTCGGTATTGGTTTTACTCATAATGAAAGTTCCTCCTTGTTAAAATGTAGTTGTTACCCGCTAATGCGAGTTGAATATACTTTTAGATAACGAGCCTGTCTTAAAGAGGGCGAAGGCCAGCAGTACGGTATATCCCGCCGTGCCCCAGATCGCACCGTGAATATCGCCGGACGAGGGGATCGACTGGACCAGCACCGCGTAGATCGCGACGCATACCAGAATTAAGAACCCCTGGAATCCCAGAGCGAACAGGGAACGAAGGTAATTCGTCCCCATCTGTCCCCATTCACGGTTTGCCATTGTGGAAAACGGTATGGGTGCCAGGCTGACCGTGAGATATATTTCAATCATGCGGCCATAGACAATGACAAAGATCACAATAGACAGTACCCACATACACAGGTTGATGATGTTGGTTTCCAGCCATAAGCCGATCAGCTCCCACATCCCCATTGCTTCAAGCTGCGTTTCCAGGTCAGCCAGCGCCGCCGTGACATCCAGGTTCCCGTTTATCACGCCGGCGCTCCGCGATACCACATTTTGGGCGACATCAAACACCGCCATGACAATCGTAAAACAGTTGGTAAGCAGGTAGGTGGCTACAAAGGTCTTGAAGATCCACTTGAAGATGTTGAACGTATCAAAATCGTGCATGTTGTTCTTTTCCAAAATCATCTGAATCAGCTCATATACCAGCACAAAGGTCAGGATCATGCCCGCAATGGGAATGACGACGGTTTCAGAAAGATTCTGGATCATACTGAACACGCCGCCATTCCAGCCCTGCGGGGTCTGTCCGACCTGCCCGGCCACATCCGCGACCTGGCTGTTTACCGATTCAAAAATACTGGTGTACTGCCCGGTGATCGCTTCGATCAGGCCCTCTTTGATCCAGTCTGTTATCCAATCAAACAGACTGCCCATCGGCTATTAACTGAACAGGCCGGACAGGAGCGGAATCAGCGTGGCACCCACCAGGGCGATACCGCCGCCCGCCATAAGCTGTTTTATCCCCAATTAGGTGTAAAACTCTGCTCGATGGCGGGCGGCGGCGTACAAAAAATCTATATGGTATTTTTAAGAGAACCGTCCCGGCGGGACAGGTCAGGCAGTGACCTGTTCCACCTCCGGGATGGGTTTGAGATTAAAATGAATTTCGATAGAAATGTGTCTTGTTTTATCTTCGTCAATGCGCTCATGCACGACGATTTCTTTGATTAAGCGGTTAAGGGTGGCTGCGTCCAGCTCTGTGATGTTGGCGTATTCCTGAATGGCTTCCACCCATTGTTTTGCATCATTGGCAAGCTGGACTTCATCGGACAGCCGCTTTCTGCCCTCGGACACTTTTGTTTTAAGCTCCGTCTGCTCGGTCTGTGTCTTTTCCAGCATGGTGTTGAAATTCTGTTCACTGATACGCCCTGCAATCATATCCTCATAAAGCCGCATTACCATTTTGTCCAGAATCTCAATCCGTTCCTCGTCCCTTGTAAGGGAGCGTTCCATTGCTTCCCGCTGTTCCCGCTGCTCGGCTTCACAGGTATTGGTCAGGCGGTCGGCAACCGCTTCCCCGTCCATCAGGGCAGCTCTGGCACATTCCCGGATTTTCCGCAGCACATGGCTGTAAAGGGTGTCATAGTCAATCCGATGCTGGGTGCAGTGGTTCTTTCCAAAGGCATTGTAGGTCTTGCAGGAATAAATCTGCTGAGGATGTTTTGCGTTTGTGTAGCGTACCGTCAGCGACTTCCCACACTCGCCGCATTTTATCAGTCCGGCAAACAGGCTGATTTCATTGGTCTGCCCCGGACGCTGGCGGGATTTCAGCTTATTCTGCACAATGTCAAAGCTCATGCGGTCAATCAGCGGTTCATGCTGCCCCTCCACCACAATCCAGTCCTCCGGCTTCTTTTCCCCAATCGTGCCGATTTTGAAACGGTAGTCCTTTTTCTGGGAAGCAATCGCCCCGGTGTAGACGGGATTCATCAAAAGGTCTTTGATAACGGAGAAGTCCCACATATACCGTCCTTTTTCTGGGTCTTTCTTTTCCCATTTGGTGCGGGTATTGCGAAGCCCCCGTTCCCGGTTCCACCATGTGGGGCAGGGGATTTTTTCTTCCTCCAGCCGTCTGCGGATATAGTTCGGACCATGACCGTTCAGGGCATATCCGAAAATCAGTCGCACAATCGGGGCGGTTTCCTCGTCAATGAGCAGATGGTTTTTGTCCTCCGGGTCTTTCCGATACCCAAACGGGGCAAGACACCCGGTAAACTGTCCTTTCTGCGCTTTCAGAAGATAAGAGGAATGGACTTTCTTGGAAATATCCTTGCTGTACATCTCGTTCAGGATATTCTTGAACGGGGCAATATCGTTGTTATCCCGCAGGGTGTCGATACCGTCATTCATGGCGATATAGCGGACACCGTTTCTTGGGAAAAAGTCCTCAATCAAATGCCCGGTTTGCAGATAGTTCCGCCCCAGTCGGCTGAGGTCTTTCGTGATGACAAGGTTGATTTGCCTGCGCTCAATGGCTCTCAACATTCTCTGTAAATCAGGACGCTCCATATTAAGACCTGTGAAGCCATCGTCCTGATAGACTGCCACAACCTCCCATCCCTGCTTTTCGCAGTATTTTTCCAGCATATCCCGCTGGTTGGCGATACTGGCACTTTCGCCTTGCAGGTCATCGTCCTTTGACAGCCTGCAATAGACCGCCGCACGATAGCCCCCGGCAAGTGCCGAACCGATTGTTCTGTATTCCATTTCGTTCATCATAGCCATTTACCCACACAATCCAGACGGTATCTGGCTCTTTTGAACCTCATCTTCATTATAGCCTATATCTTTCTTTTTGGCAAGATATTCTTTTGTATTTGTTTTACCGTATTTCTGGGAAATCAGACTGACGAACACATCGGTTGCGTCCAGTTCCCCGTCAAATACAGTGGTCACATGAATCTCTGTTTTGTTTTTTGCCATAGGCAGTTATCCTCCATACATGAAAATAGCCAGACAGAGGGTGTCGGCAACGAAGTCCGGCAACGGGCTTCAAAAGACCTTGCAAACAATCTCAATCTGGCGATGGTTACTATTTATACTTTTCTTTTATTTTTCTGTTGTTTTGGTTGTTATAAGGGAGAAAAGCCCGGAAATAAGGGGTTTTCCCCGGCAACCGGCTCGGCAACGGGATAGCAACAGGGGGTGCAACGGGCGGTCATTTTCAGAATGGAAGCTCCATCTGTTCTGTGACCTCCACAAAACCATCCATCGTTTTTTCAGACGGGTTGCCGGAGTCCGTTGCCGGGTTTTCACGCTCCCAGCCCTTTTGTCTGCCATATTCTGAAAACATTCTTGGGTTCGGGAAGTACCGCCAGCCGGAAATGCACTGGTTCATAATCTCGTTGATTTCCCGGATTTCCCATTGCTTCGGCTCGTCAAAGGCATGGTTTAAGGCTTCCTTGTAGAGCTGCTTGGAACAGACCATGCTCCCGGTGTACTTATCAAGATACGCCTGTATCATCCCGGCTTTGGTGTCCTCCGGCATAAAATCCCGCTGGTGTTCTTTGAGATACCGCTGCATGGCGGGGCTGAAAGCCAGCTTGAACCTGCCGCTTCGGTAAATCTCCATCGCTTCTGCCCACATTTGTTCGATATAGGCTCTGGAAGCGGCTTCGTCCTCCAAAATGTGAACCTCAGCTTGCTCCGGGTACACCATGACCGGGATAAAGCGGCGGTTGCCGGAACGGTCAAGGGGCAGGAAGTCAAGGGCATTGGAAGTGCCGCCAAACACGCACTGACGGGGGCGGTCTGCCGGGTGGGTTTCATAGGGTATCTTGTAGACCTCTTTCTGCCGGCTTAAAAACGACTTGATTTCCTCAATGCTCTTGGCGTTGGCGGTTGCCATCATTTCCGACATTTCGATAATCCAGTGACCTTGCAGCTTGCGGTACACATTTTCATCGTCCAGCTTCCGCAAATCATCGGAGAACCACTCGTCCCGGACTGCCAGCAGACGGAAGAAAGTGGACTTGCCAGCCCCCTGACCGCCTACCAGACAGAGCATGATTTCAAACTTGCACCCCGGCTGAAAGGCTCGTGAGATTGCACCCAGCAGGAACAGCTTCAACGCTTCATAGGTGTAATCGTCTGCGTCAGCCCCCAGAAAGTGCCGCAGACAGAAACGGATTCGTTCTGTCCCGTCCCACACAAGGGCACTTAGGTAGTCCCGGATGGGATGGTACTTGTTTTCATTCGCCACAATCCCGATGGCATTATCAATCTTTTTCTCATTGGTAAGCCCATAGGTTTCTTCCAGATAGAGAAGCAGATACTTCATATCCGTATCGTTCAGGGCTGTGCTTTCTCTGTGGAAGCCGATGGGCTTTATGATGTCCTTGCGGTCGGTCAGGATGTTGTATGCGATAGCCCCGGAAAGCAGCGGGTCACGCTGGAATACGGTCAGGCAGTTCCGTATGCTCTGACGGACACCGCCTTTCTCGGTAGTTTCCAGTCCCGCTTTGATTTCCTCAATGCTCTGGGGTGGCTGCATGGCGTTCATGGTGTTTTTTAATTCTTGCTGCGTCTGCGGCTGCAAGCTCTGCCATTCGCTGTTCAAGCTGTATCACATCCTTTCCGTAGTCCGCAATCAAAGCCGCTTTTTCCTCTGTCTCCCCGAACAGCAATATATCCAGCAGATATTCCACTTGGGCTTGCTTCTGTAAGGCTTCCACGAACCGGGGATGAAAGGCTTCCTCCGGGGAGTGCGGGGCGTAGTCCTTTCTCCATGCCATAAGCAAGTGGAGATAATCGGCAAGAATACGGAAGCAGCGGTTCTTTGCTTCCTGAAACTGTTCCTCCGGGGATTTCTGCCGGGGCTTTGGCTTTTTTTCCTTTCCCGGCGGTTTCCAGTCCTCATAGGAAAGCCCGAAGTCCTGTGCCAGCTGTACGGCGGCTTCTTTCTTTCTCAGCCCATACAGGGCGGCGGCAAAATCAATCACATCCCCATCCGCACCGCAGCCGAAGCAGTGGTAACGCCGATCCAGCTTCATGCTTGGGGTTTTATCGTTATGGAACGGGCAGCAAGCCATCCCGTTCCGACCTACATGGATTCCATAATGCTCCGCAGCCTGTCTTGTTGTGACGGACTGCTTCACAGCTTCAAATACATTCAAATCTATCCCTCCTTGAAAAAAGAAAAGCACCTGACATTCTCTGATTGAAAATGGCAAGTGCCTGTTAAAGTTCCATATCCTGTTGTTTGTGTTTCGTCTGTTCCTGGGCAGTTCTTTGTGCTTTTTTCTCGTCTGCCTTATCCTGCAAGACTTCCTTGATGGGCTGCTTCTTGGACGGCTCTTTGCTTTCTTCTGTGCCGGGTGTGGCTTTCCGTACCCAGTAGCGGATGTCCCGCAGCTTCTTCAAATCCTCCTGTACCTCGGTCAGCGGTACTTTCAGTTCTGCGATTTCGCTGAGAAGCGTTTCCTGCTCCTCTTGCAGCTCCTTTTGGGTACTGTCCTTATCGTCCGGGTGCTTGGCAAGGTAGTCAGCGGCTTTCTCATACCGGGCAACCTCCGGGTGTTCCTGTTTGAATTTCTCCTTTGTTTTCTTAAAAAATATCTTCTGGTACTTCTCATAGACAGCCTTACATTCTTTGCAGTCTGTCCGGCTGGCAAGAATCCCGTCAATCACTTTGCTCCGGGCTTCCTTTGGCTTCATCTGATTGCGGTAATCGGCGGCTGATTTCCCGGAAGATTCCAGAAATGCTTCTAAGTCCTCCACAGTGGAAAGCCCCTTTTGCCGGAGATAGGACAGGGCTTCGCTGACTGCCTTTAAGTCCTGTGAAGTCCCCCGGTTCTGTCCAGCCCTCGTCCAGTCCTTCCGTTCTTCCTTTCGTATCTCCATGTACTTCATCAGCAGATTGGGAAGAAGTGTCGCTTCCTCCGCCGCTTTTTGTGCAAGCAGCTCTTTCCGTTTTTCTCCCAGCTCGGTAATCCAGCCTTTGAGGTTTTGGATAAGCTGCCGGATGGACTTCATCAGACTGTTGGCGGCTCTGATTTCCCGGTTCAGATTTCCGATATTCGTCTGGATACCACGCTTTTCCATCTGCCGGACAGCAACCCCCTCATGGACAGTAGGGATAATATCAAGCCCCTGTCTGGCATAGGAACGCAAGTCCACACGCTCCGGGCGGTCATTGGCTTCCAGATAGCGGTTCTGGATGACCTCCCATTCATGCCGCCAGATTTCACAATACTTCTGGTCGTTCCAGTCAACCGTATCCTCCTTGTGGCTTTTCCACCTGCCGGACGGAAGTTTTATCCGTTCTCCGCTTTCATCAAGGTCATAAACCTTGCGGCTCTTGGGAAGCCATTTTCCATGTTCGTCCATTGCTCTCATAGTCAGCAGGACATGGGCATGGGGATTGTGTCCCGGCGGATGGGGGTCATGGATTGCAAAATCAGCAATCATGCCTTTGGAAACAAACTGCTGCTGGCAAAACTCCCGGACAAGGACAGCGTACTGGTCGGGCGGTATCTCTCTGGGGATGGTAAGCACCCACCTCCTTGCAAGCTGGGAGTTCCATTGCTTCTCCACCGCTTCGGCGGCGTTCCATAAGGTATTACGGTCTGCATACTCCGGCGGGGCATTTGCTGGGAGCAGAATCTCATTGTGGACGATACCACGCTTTTCCGGGTAGTGCTTCACTTGCTGGTCGTATTCACAGAACAGCTTTTCGCCACTCTGGTAAGCAGCGGCGGCAACCGCAGACTGCCGCTGGCTGCGCTGAACAATCGTGATTTCGTTGTGTGGACAGGGCATTTCGTGTCCCTCCTTTCGGTAATTGGTGGATGGGGTGGCGTTTTACCATCTCATTTTGGGCAGAAAAAAAGCAGGAGACCTTTTTCAGATTTCCTGCTCGGTGTGCCGCTATGTGGGCGGCGGGTATTTAATTGTAAAAGTTCGGGGCAAGTTGACCCGATGTGAAGCTGACAAACTGGAAGTTGTCAAAGAGAATTGTTCCAGTATTCCACAGTATTGCCATTCACATCATAGAATGTAATGGTTCCCGCACTTATAGGCAAAACAATCGCAAAAGGTTTATTGCTGTCAATGTCAAGCACTTGAATTGTGTTGCCGTCATCTATTTCAAGCTGTGTTACCTGTTGCTGATTCATAGAAATAAATGCTCGCTCATTATATCCTTCTACGGTGTACTCGGCAATTCCTCTTTGAACCCCCGAAAGGTTTCCACCCCCACGGAAAAAGTATCCAAAGGAAAGACCAGGACGGTTGACATAGACGGAAAAAGAATGGTCACTCAAATCCTGAGGGTAAGAAATATATGCAGCCATCGTGCTGGAAACGCTTCCATCGACCGTCCAATCATCCTTAATCTTCTGCGACGAACGAATATCTGCCTCCAGCTTAGATGAAGTCACGCCGATCTCATTGTTCGTATAAAGAAAACAAACAAATAAAATACAAGCAAGAACAACCCCTATCACAATTTTAAGAAATATTTTTTTCACGCTATCAAAACTCCTTGTCAACTACCGATTTGTTGTCATCTTCATTATACTTCATTGGCTATCGAAAAGATAGCATATTTTATGAAACTTGTCGGCTGGGAACAGCTTGCAACGCAAGGTGTCCCCAGATGGCAAGTCCACAAAAGGGTAGCTGGCGGCAGCCAGCGCAGGGGAAGCGTAGCGTCCCCTGTATGATTTGGAGCAGACCATGACTGCGGAAAATCACAGCCCTCCGGCGAGGAGCCTTCGGAGAACGCAATGCACCAACCTCTGGGTGGTGTATAATTGCGCCCTTAGTAAACTAAGGGGTTTCCAGCTTCTCCCGTTCCAACAGTTTTTTCAATAGTTCCTGCGTGTCCTGCCTGTGAAAAATGAGTTTCAACAACAGCATGACATCATCATCTGTCAGGCGTTCCGGCTCTTGCAGAAAACTTTCCAGCATACCGCCACGAGTACAGAGCCGGTGCGTCCGTTCCTTTCGGGTAAGCTGCTTTAACTGGTGCTGCAATGCCTTTTCATCATTGATGGCTTTCCGCAGTTTCTTTTCGCTTTTCTCCAGCTCCCGGTTTATCTTTTCCAGCTTTGAGGTATCAGGCAAGGGCAGCGTCCTCCTTTCCCGGTATCAGCACATAAATCCTGTTTGGTTCTCCAACGCCCTGACGCACCCGCATGATAAGTCCGGCGGTTTCCAGTTCATTCAGAGAACGCTTGACCGTCATGGGACTGCGGGACAGGACTGCGGCAATGGCTGTGACAGGGAAGCAGACAAACAGGATTCCGTTCTCGTCCTCCTGACCTTTGGAGAGCATAGCGTCCAGCATCCGGCAGTACATGACCTTTGCGGTGCTGCTGACTGGAAATCCTGTCAACGCTCTGGGAAAGGGCATACAGGGCGGCAATGGTGTGTCTATCGTCATAAATTCAAAATTCATTCGGTGTGTTCCTCCTTTTTCTTTGCTCGTTTGGATAAATAACGGGGGCAGTCAATCACAACCGCCCGGAAGCTCTGCCTGCACCCATGCTGGCATTTCCGGCATAATTCGTTGTAAGTGACACGCCCCCGGTCATTGAGGTAAAAGGAAAGCTCATGCTTCCTCTTTTTACTCATTCTCGGCATATTGTGTTTCCTCCCGTTTTAGTGTATGGTTTCGGGGCGATTTTCGGCAAAATTACAGCCATAGAGCCGATTAAAATCTCCCGAAGTATCAGCGATAGGGTAGACTATCCCCCTATCAGATTGTCGTGTTTCGGTATCATTTCGGTGTCAGTTCGCCAGTTCTCCCCGGTGTCGTTCCTCCCCTGAATCTCACAGCGGCGTATCGCTCCCTTTGGTACGCTCGTTTCGGTCAGGGTTCCTCCACATCCCTGCCAAAAGTCATGGCACTACATCGCCGGGGAAGCATATCCCACACAGGCTGGTCATTCGATTGGAATAATCCATCGATGAACTACCTGTATCATAGAACATTTTTGTGCCCTGTGCCGTATGTCCACAAAGTAGGAATTAGGGGTAAAAATCAGAAATTTCCACGATTGCGGAAAGTGTGATATAATCCAGATAAGCGGCAGCAATGAAACCATTGGAAAGGAGCGTGCGCCCATGAAAGGAGCAACAAGCATACAGGAACGCCTTTGGGAACTCCGCAAGGACAAAGGCTTAAATCTGGAAGAACTATCAAAGCTGACAGGCATTTCCAAATCAGCTCTTGGAAGTTATGAAAAAGAGGATTTTAAGGAAATCAATCATGGCAACCTTATCACGCTGGCAGACTTCTATGGGGTCTCTGTTGATTATCTACTGTGCCGGACAGAGAACAGGGAGCAGATCAACACACCATTGACGGAGCTGCATTTGAATGATGAGATGGTGGCACTGCTGAAAAGCGGTCGGATTAACAACCGTCTGCTCTGTGAGCTTGCTACACATAAAGATTTCATCAAGTTTCTTGCAGACATTGAGATTTATGTGGACGGGATTGCTACCATGCAGATTCAAAACCTCAATGCACTTGTCGATACCGTCCGGCATGAAATCATTGAACGGTATCGCCCAGGCGAAGATGACCCGCATTTGAAAGTGCTGCAAGCCGCCCATATCAGTGATGATGAGTATTTCAGTCACATGGTTCTGGATGACCTCAACCTGATTATCCGGGATATTCGGGAAGCCCACAAAAAGGACAGTGAGAGTGCGCCCCAGACCACCGTTGCTAATGAACTGAAAGAAAATCTGGAAGCGGTCGAAAATTTCAAGGGCAGCCGGGATGAAAAGCTGGTTGTTCTTTACTGCAAGCAGCTTGGTATCAACTATAAAAATCTGTCAGACGAAGAATTTCGCTGGCTGATTCGGATTCTCAAAAAATCAAAGAAAATGGGAACGCCTATCAGCCAGAGGAAAAAACGATAAAGAAAAACCGCTGTTGCATGGTTTGTTAGCTTCCATGTAGCAGCGGTTTGTGCTGTGGTTATTCAGTTAAATTTTCAGAATGACACTGGAAGTTGTTTATCCAAAATGAAATGGAATAACCATATCAAGTAAAAATGCAAGAACTATACTAATTGTTCCCATTAGCACAGAACTTTTCAATGTGTCCCTCCTCAAAACAGTAAGTCCGATAATAAAGACTATCAATTCTAAAACAGAGCGTGCTTCGAAATATCCCCATCCATATACGAAAGTCATATTAAACAATACTGCCAAAATCAGCGCTGATAGTATAAATGCCAGTTTGCTTTTCCCCTTTGCATACCAACAGACAAAAGCCAATAATGGAGAAACAGCTGTAAATCCAAACCAAATCATCGCATAACTTCTTGGGAAAAATCCTGCAATATAGTTTGAATACAAATAGTAGCTTGCAACCATACCAACAAAGAATACAAAAACATTGATGCTTGCTCTTATTGCAGAATTGCTATAAATAGAAATACACAGTGCAATCAATATCCAGATTGCAAAACGCCCAAGAAAATTACCAATATCTAAGACTCCATTTATTGCCATAAGCACACCTGGAAGTTCAGTTTGACGAAAATCCAGATATTTTGAGAAAGTTCCCAAAGCTATTCCGAGAAACAATATCGCTATGGTATTTATAAGTTTTCTATTATTGGATATTGGATTTTCTGCATTCCTTATATCATTCAAAAACTTCTTCATAGGCATCTCCCAAATTCTAATTTGTCATAATCATTCTATCATACCGTTATGAATAAATCATCTCATGCAAAACAATTTCTTCTGCTCGGTTGTGAATGTTATTGCAACGCTGCACCCATTCCATTTGACGGGTACGCTTCAATTCCTCGGTCACGCCCTCGGCAACTTTCATCTGCTCCATGATGGTGTCTAACCGTTCCTGTGCCTGTTCGTTCAGGTCTGCAAGATATGTCCACAATTCTCCGGTCAGTATCAATGTATTCAATCTGGCTGGGTGGGCTTCCCTTAAATATTCCCGGTGCATCCGTCCGTACTTTCCGATAGGGCAGTGTTCCTCCGGCAGCTTCAAGTCTGGGATGTAGTAATCTCCAACAAGGATATAATCAATTCCGTTTTCTGTTATTCTTGGTTTTAATTCGCTCATGTTCCTTACCTCCTGTGGAAGCAGGCTCGTCTGGTACTAACTCAATCACATCGGTAATCTCACAATTCAGCGTTTCGCAGATACGGGCTAATGTGTCCATGCTGATGTGCTTTCCCTCTTTGCTCATGTTGGCAATCATATTCGTTGTCATACCGGCGGCAAGCCTTAAATCTTCTTTCCTCATATCACGCTCTAACAGTGTGTGCCAGAGTGGTTTATAGCTGATGTGCATATTGTTTTCCTGCCTTTCTATCCATACCACCGGGGCGGCTGCCCCGGCAGGAACTTTTCTCTTATTATAGCATCAATCTTGTGAAATCACAATTTATTCTTGTAGCCTGCCGCTGATACCGTCTGGATTGGTTTTTCCTTTCTTTTTGTTCCCTTTAATTAGCCATGAACTGCTTGATCCCCTGGGATTTTGCACCGGGGTTGTCGTTGCCGTAACCTTCCAAAAGGTTGATGACACCCCATGCGCCGAGACCCGCGCCCAGGGCGATCACGAGAATTTTCAGCGTGTCAATCGCGCTTGTAAAAAAAGCCATAAAGTTAATCCTCCTTAATGTTCATAGAATTTATTGTTGTGGCCGCATTGGGCCGGAAACGAAAAAAGCCGCCGCCATGTTCAAATAGAAAACCTACAAAAACATGACGGCAGCATAAGGGGCAGGACAAGACCTGCGGGGGATATTCAGTTGTCAGGGAGAATCACGAATCCGCAATAGGCGCCTCCTTTCCAAAGGGTATAGAAAAACCCGCCATACAATAAGGAAATGATACGGCGGGTTTTACGCGCTTGTCTGCGCTGCCAGTTCTTCCGGCGTGATCTCATAGTTGGGGTACAGCTCTCTGGGACGTACAGGCAGTCTTGTAGACAGGTATTTCTCTATGTCAAAGGCGTTCTTTTCGTCAAAATCCGAAAGATATTTGTAATTCGGGTGTTTGGTAATGTCATACTTCCGGGACAGGAAGGGACGCACGCCCCTGATCTGCAGGAGGCATTTTCCGCCGTCCATCACCGCAAGCTCGTCAACGGACATCAAATCTTTTCCCAGCTTTTGAAAGTTCTGCCCGTGGGATTCCTGGGTGCCCTTCGTGACGCTGGTGTTATATAGATCAATGGTTTCTTTCCCCAGCAGGGAGTTCCAGCTTTTCAAGGTGGTTTCCTCCTTACCTCCCAGGAAAAGAGAAGAATCACAGTTGCCGATGATCGTGTCCATGTTGTCCTTATAAAGCGCTTTGAGCTGACTCTGGGCCTGCAATACCAGGCAGGCGGATATTTCCCTGGAACGGATCGTTGCCATCAGCTTTTCCAGGTTCGGGATTTGGCCTATATTGGCCGCCTCGTCGATCAGGCACCGCACATGGACCGGGAGCCTGCCACCAAATTTATCATCCGCCCGCTCACAGAGCAGGTTGAATAGCTGGGTATAAGCCATACTGACAAGGAAATTAAAGGTCGCGTCCGTATCACTGATAATAAAGAACAGCGCCGTTTTCCTGTCGCCCACCAGGTCAAGTTCCAGCTCGTCATACATGGTGATCTCCCGGACTTCCTTAATGTCAAACGGGGCAAGCCTGGCGCCGCAGCTAATTAAGATCGACTTAGCCGTCTTGCCTGCGGCCAGCTTGTATTTTTTATACTGCCGGAGGGCAAAGTGATCCGGGTCTTTCTGCTCCAGTGCGTCAAACAGCAAATCTACCGCGTTCTTGAAAGTCTCGTCATCCTCCCGGACCTCCATAGCGTTTATCATTTCCACCAGCGTGGAAAAGTTCTGCTCATTGGAGGGCGCTTCATAATAGATGTAGCCGATCAGCGCCGTATAGAGCAGTGTTTCGGCCTTGACCCAGAAATCGTCTCCCGATTTCCCTTCGCCTTTCGTGTTGGCGATCAGCACCGTTACCAGTTTGAGAATGTCCTTCTCATTGTGGATATACGCAAAAGGGTTATAGTGCATACTCTTTGAGAAATTGATGGTGTTGAATACCTTGATTTTATACGGCTCATACACGATCTTACCATTCTTGCCACGGACCGGCTTTCCGTCCTTATCCAGCTTCGGTGTGCCCCGGCTTAACAGCTTTCCAACCTCAATCAAGACCGTGCCCTTCGGATCGGTAACGACATAGGAGCTGTGCATCTGCATGAGATTGGGCTTGATAAAAAACCTCGTTTTGCCGGAGCCGGAACCGCCGACCACCAGCACATTTTTATTCCGGGCGTTGGCCGGGTTCTTCGGCCTGCCGGACATCATAAGCCCCTCGCTCTGCGTCAGAATGATGTTGTTTTCCGGTTTTTGGTCCATAAACGGTGCAATATCCGTTTTGCTGCCCCATGAAGCGTTTTGTCAAGTGCTTTTTAGAGTTATTGACGCAACATAGGCTCTTTTTTCAACGATAAAGCCCCACGCGGTCATACATGGGGCTGTGGGATTATAGTTGAAGTGGCAAAGTGGCAAGGTATCTGGGTTTTGCCACTTGGATTTTGCCAGTTCACTTTTTTAGGGCGTGATACCATGCTGCGCCGATACGCTTTGAGGTAATGCGCCCGTCAAGGTTTTTCTTTGCCGCCCGGACAGTACGGGCAGAAATCCCCGCGGCGGCTGCGGCTTTCTCTATGTCCTCGCTGGCAAGCTCTTTTCCGTCTGCCAGTAGGTCAAGTATCAGCTTTTCAGCCTGTTCGGTTTTGGTGGCGTTGTTGCCGCCCGCGCCGGACAGCAGCTCATCGGCAGTTATATCATATTCGCCTATCCACTCAAAGCCTATTTCCGGGTCAAGACAAAAGGCAACGGGCTTTCCCTCCGGCGCAAGAGAAGATTTGTCGTGAATGATAACGCGCACATTCGGCTCACGCTTCACGCGCCCGATTAAAAGGACGCTCCTTGCTGCGGCTCTAAAGTCGATAGAACCTAAGCCCCTGTATGCGCTCTGTCCTCCGGCAGCTTTGTTGAGGTGTCCGATAAGGATAACGGCGCACCCGGTACGCTCCGCGACTTCGGCAAGGCGGCGAAAAATGGGGCGTACCTCGTTTGCCTTGTTCATGTCGGCTTTGTCTCCCATATACGCCTGTATGGGGTCAAGGATAATCAGACGCGCCCCGTTCTGTATGATTGCTTTCTCTATGCGCTCGTCGGACAGGGTAAGCTCCCGTTTTGCTTCATCAATCACAAGCACCCGGTCAAGGTCTGCGGCAGCTTCTATCAAGCGGGGCTTGACGGTATCGCCCAAACCGTCCTCGGCGGTCTGATAAATCACTTGAAACGGTTGTATGGGCTTCATTCCCGGAAGCGTCCCGCCAGTGGTACAGGCAGCGGCAAGGCGCAGCGCAAAGGTGGTCTTTCCCTCGCCGGGGTTTCCCTGTACTATGGTTACTTTCCCAAAGGGGATATACGGCTCCCATAGCCATTCAACGGTCTGTGTATCAACCTCGCTCATGCGGATAATTTCAACGGTTTCTTCCTGTGGCGGTTCTTTCAATCCATAGACAGCTTCCCGCAGATATTTCCCGTCTGTGATTTCGCCCCGGCGCGTCTGCACCTCGTTCCAGTCTTTGAAAAGAGGGATAAGGCGGTGGACGGTCAAGCCCTCCGGCATAAACTCCACAAGGCGGCTGCAAGCGTCGTTTCCGGCTTTGTCGCTGTCAAGGCAGAGATATACGGTCTTGATGTTCGGGCGGTCAGAGAGAAAGCGCATAAGGGCTTTATCTCCCACGCCACCCAGCGCAAGATAGCTTTGCTTTTGCCAGTCCTTTTTGAACAGACAGAGAAAAGATAAGAGGTCAATAGGGGCTTCAAAGACAAACAATCTTTCGCCCTCGCCCCGATAGCAGAAGTTAAAGGCTTTGTCGCTGCCTTTCACATCAAGCCGGAAGTTCCCGGCTGTGCCGCGTTGGTGGGCGTAGTGTGGTACTCCGTCCTCGTCCCGTCCTACGAATACGGCGTTATGGTGGGCGGCTTCCTCGTAAATATCCCCGGTGGAAAAGAAAAAGCCCGACACATCTTCATCAATGCGACGGGCGGCTGTGAGGTAGTTTCTCGCTATGCGGTTGTCGGTGCTTCGGGGCGGCAGTCGGAAGTCAGAAAAGGACGCGGGGCTTGGTCTGTCCGGCGGCGGTGCTGCGCCTTTTTCTCCTGTTAGCAGTTCTACGGCTTCGGTAAAGCTCTTTCCGAAAAACTCCATGACAAAATCAATGGGTGCGCCGCCTTTACTTTGGCTGTGCCTGTACCATTTGTTTCCCCGGATAGTCAAGCTGTCATGCCGTTTCCAACGGTATTCCTGTCCGGCGCGGGTAAGCTGCTCGCCCTGTCCTTGCAGGAAAGAAACAAGGTCGGCTTGGTTGGCGCGGTCTATTTGTTCTTGGGTGTAATACATAAAAATTCAACTCCTTTCAGCGGTCTATATCATGCCGCTTGGTGCGGTTCTGTGTCAGCTCCGGCTGCTCGGCTTTCAGCGCAATATCAACGCACTTGCGTATCTTCTGAAGCTCGGCAACTTCGGCGCGGGCAGCTTTCAGTTTGGTGTAGTCGGTATCTCTCTGCGCTTTGAGGTCAGCGTATTCCTGTTTCCATTCGGAGATAGGTAGCGTCTTTATATCCGTCAGATTTGCATGGAGATAGCGGCTTGCTGCGTTCCATAAGGTTAGCTCCGCGCGGTGGGCTTCCTCATACTTATCCCGTTTGTTCATCCAGCCGTTTTTCAGCTTTTTCAGTTCGGCATGAATAGGCTTGTACTGCAAATAATTCTCGCCGTTCTCTATCAGCTTTTGCAGCTTTTTCATGCGCTGCTCGGCAGTTTTCATTCCCTCCCGGATAGAAAAGGCTTCCTCATTGACAGAGGAAAGCGAAGCGTCCAACTCGTCAAGAGTGGAGATACCATGCTCCGCAAGATAATTGGCTGCCTGTGATATGGTTTTCAGTTCGTCGGCTGCGTGTTGGTGCTGCCAGCTCTGCGAATACTTCCGGCTCTTTTCCCTCTGAACGCTCAAATACTTCATCAGAAGATTTGCAAGGTTCGGGGACTTCGGCGGCTGTGGTTTTCTTGGGGCAGTTTCCCACGCCGCAAGCAGTCCGGCAATCCATTCTTTGAGGTTGTCGATCTGCGCCCGGATTTCCTTTATCAGCCTGTTTGATTTGCAGATAGCCCGGTTCAATTCTCCTTTCTCGGTGGCTATGCCTTTCTTCTCCATTTGACAGGCGGCTACGCCCATGTGGACAGTGGGTATCTCGTCAATTCCCCTCTCTGCGTTGCTGCGGTGGTCGATACGCTCTGTGCTTCCGGCGCGTTCAAGATAGCTGTTTGAAATATCAGCCCACGCCTTGCGCCACAAGAGGGCGTTGCCTTTGTCGTTCCAACTTGTGAGGTCAACCTTGTGGGTCTTGTATCTGCCGCTTGGCAAGCGTATGCGCTCGCCGTTCTCGTCAAGGTCATATTCTTTTTTAGATTTCGCCGCCCATGCGCCGCGCTCGTCAAGTGGTCGCATGGTCAGCATGATATGACAATGGGGGTTGCCGCTGTCGGTGTCATGGATAGCAAAATCCACGCACATTCCTTTGGAAACAAATTGAGAGGAACAGTATTCCCGGACAAGCCGTATCTGTTCCTCTCGTGATAATTCTATGGGGAGTGCTGCGTCAATCTCACGCGCAAGCTGGGCGTTCCCGGCTTTCTCATAAAGCTCCACGCTGTTCCATAAGGTAGAACGGTCAGAGAAAGAGGGCGGGGCATGGGGCGGCAGCATGATTTCGGTATGGACAACGCCGCCTTTGCGGGTGTAGTCGTGGGTCATTCCGTCCCACTCGTTTGTCAGCTTTTCGCCGCTTCGGTAGGCGGCTGCGGCAACGGCTGATTTGCCTTTGCCCCGGCTGACTATGCTGATGTTACAATGGTAAATGGCTATGGGTATCACCTCCAGTATAGCGGATATAAAACTTGTGGAAAATGAATAGCTTGCGTAGCAAGGTGTTCGGTTTCCGCAAGTACACAAAAGGGTAGACAGCGCAAGCTGTCGCAGGGGAAGTGTAGCGTCCCCTGTCTGTGGCAAAGCCGCCAATCGTAGCGCGGGGTAAAATCCCTGTGCGGAAGTAAAGCCCTCGGCAGAGCGCACACGCCCGTTAGGGTGTATAAGTGCGCCCTTGGTGTCTAAGGGATTTATTCAGCGTTCCCGTTCTCGGCTCGTTTTTTCAGATATTCCCGTACCGGCTCACTCGTCAGTGCAAGCCTAAGAAGTGCTGCGGCTTCCTCGTCGGTCATGTTCTTTGCTTCCGGCACAATGCTTTCAAAGACTGCGCCCCGGACGATAAGGCGGTGGCTGCGTGTCCGGCGTTCCTCTTTGGATAGCTTTTGACGCAACATCTTTTCCCGGTTCTCAAACTGTCGGATTTTCTTCTTTCCGTCCTCAATCTCGGCTTGCAGTTCTTCGCGTGTTTTCTCTTTTGGTTTTGTCATGGTTGGTCGCTCCTTTCTGCTCATAGGCATAGAAAAGAGCAGCCGTTTTTGTGTAAAAAAGGCTGCTCCCATTGAATTATTTGCTTTGTATTTATATCGGTGACTACGAAAACTTATTGACTTATGCTTTCTAGCGGGAAAGTAACACTCCAATTTCCTTCGATATGTGTATCGCTCGTAACAAAATATCCATATGCTTTATATTGGGTCAAATCAACATCTGACAAATCATAAACATATTCTACATACCGTTCTTGATGTTCACTATCAGTAGAAAATGCAATATTTGCGATACAGTGAATTTCCTCACCCTTGTCATTTTTGAAATAGATATAGCCATGATTATCCGTTTCTAAACTATCCTCGTACTTGACTTGTATATGCAATTTCCCATCCACATATCCCATAGCTGTAATATCTACCCCAGCAATAGGGGAACAAAGAATACCTGTTGTTTTCAATGCCTGAAAATTGTTTTCCATTTCATTGTAGTTTGTTCCCTCACCACCAAAAATTTGAGTCGGGGTAATTGTTTTTGGTATAGCACTAATTTGGGTCAAATCCAAATTTGTCAATATCGCGTCATATTCCTGCTTATTGCTCAGCATTTCTCGGACACAAAAAGTAATTTTTTCACCAATAATGTCTTCCTCATTCCATTGTGATATAGAAATTAGGAAAGTGGCGGTTTTTGTTTCAGTGTCATAGCTTATATTTTCACACGAACTGCTACAATCAAAAGGTGTATTGATACTAAAGCTATCAAACAAATCTGTCGTTTCATCAATTCTATCTCCGTCAATATCTTGTACGGAAATAAAAATCTTTGCTTCGTTACCCTCAACATAAGCCGAAATGACCTCAAACTTAATCCCATTATCCTCGCAGGACATACTAACAGGCTTTAACTTTTGAGCAATCGCTGGAGCTACCTTGTAGAGTAGATTATAAGCTGGTCCAAAATCTGCTGCCGCTAATGCTGGAACAGACATAGTAAAGACAAGGAGCAAACTGGCTACCATAGCTCCCCATTTAATCCAAATGGGCTTCTTGACCTTTTTCTTATAGTTAAGGGCTTCGTCAATGTATTTGTTGTCAAGCTCGCTCATAGCGTCGGAAAACTTCTTTGCGTTCATATAAATACCTCTCTTTCAATTAAATATTGTTTCATCTTTTCGCGGATACGGGTCAGCCGGACAGAGACATTTTTCTCTGAAAGCCCCACAACCTCGGCTATGTCTTTGTAGCTGTCAGAAAACCAATAGCGGCGCATGAAAATAACGCGGTTTTCAGTAGTCAGCGTATCTAAAAAACTTTCAATGATACGGGCTAATTCTTTAGCTTCAATTTCTGCTTCTACTGTGTGAGTATCTGCTATATAGGGTTCAATTTCCTCCAAAGCAATCGTGTAATGGCTGCTTCGTTTGGCTGCTTCCTTTCTCCAATAAATTTTGATTGAAATGTTCCGAACGATTTTCAGAACATAGGATAAAAGTGGGTTAGGTCGTGCAGGGGGAATAGTGTTCCATACACCTAAATAAGCGTCGTTTACACATTCCTCTGCGTTTTGCCTACTTCCTACGATATGATAGGAAAGATTGTGGCAGACTGTTCCGTATTTTATATCCAACTCCCGTATGCCTTGTTCTGAACGCTCAAAAAACATTTCTATGATTTTTTCGTCGTCTATCATCACACCGCCTCCTTTCCGGCTTCATCTATATACTACGGTTTTAGCGGCGAATACTACATCAAATCTCAAACTTTTTCAAAAAAATTATATCACACTTCGCGTCAGATTGCTTGCGTTAGCTTTCGCCGCTTCGCTGGCGGCTCTCCGGCGTTCCTCGCTGTATGGGACGGTCAGACGGAAAGAGAAACGCCTCTTTGCAATGTCAAACTCCATGCAGCCCGTTTCGGGGTCTGCGTCGGTCTGGCGGCACTCGCCGGGGTGCTGTCCGGCATAGGCGGCAAGCCGCCTTTTGAGGTCGGTGTTGTGGGTGCGGATATGGATAAGCGGGTCTTTCTCGTCAAACCATATATCGGTGGTCTTTTCCTGCTTGGTAAGCCCTGTTCTCATAAACTCTCCTTTCTGCGCCCCTGTTACGCAATAGGGGCATTTTTCGGGTGTTTTCCTCGGCTCTTGACTTGGGGAAAACGGCGTTTTTGACGATAAAAACCGCCCGGACGGGGAATGTATCGTCGGGGCGGCTGTTATCGCAAGATTTCCGATTTTTCCGGCTCTTGACCGTTAGACGCAGAGAAACGCAAGTTGTCGGCAAGTATCATTTTCAGCAGCTTGTCGGAGAATGTTTCTGTGCCATTGGGATTGAAAAATAGCTCCGCAACAATGGCCTGCCCGTTCCTCTGGGTCGTGATGATACCGTCCGGCTTGGTCGGCGGGGCGGGTGTTCCTTTCTTTTCTGTCAATCGGTTTCTCCTTTCTCCGGGCGCGAAAGAGGGATTTCCCGTAGTTCGGAAAATCCCTCTCTGATGTTGGCTGTTCTGTTTTACGGCGCGGGCTGTGCGGCGGCAGCCTGCGCCTTTTTCCTCGCCCGGTATTCCCGCGCTTTCATGCGGTCATACTCCCGTTGCTTTTCAAGGTTTCTCGCCCGGTATGCCCTTGAATATTCGCGGTGGTAGGCGCGGCTCTTTTCCTTTTGTGCTTCTTCGATTTCCTCCCGCATTTGCCGGATTTCCTGCTCTGTCGGCTCTGCAAGCTGTGTCAGTTCATTTTCAAATCTGCCGATATGGTTAAAGTATATCCCGATATGCTGAATAGCTTGTTTCGCCCTTTTCTTGTCGCGCTCATGCACTTCAATCCGGCTGATAAACTCGTTGAGGATAGTTGGGGTAAGGTCGGTAAAGTCAGTGTAACGGTCTATCAGCTTTACAAACTTCTGCGCCCGTCCTCCCGCGTTCTCAAAAGCGGATAGCTGCTCCCTAAGCTGTTCAAGTTCTGCTTTCAGTGTGTAGTATTCTTCTGAATACTTCTGCGACATCTGCTCATAGCGGTCTTGCGGGATAGTTCCCAGCGCGTTATCCTCATAAAGTTTATTCAGCACCTTGTCAATCTGTTCAAGGCGCGTCGTGATTTGCGGGATACGCTTCTGCTGTTTCTTGGTCTTGTCGGTCTGCTGCATGGCAAGGCTCTTTTTCACTAAGGCTTCAAACTCTGCCCGGTTGCTGATAGAGTATTCCGCGATTTTTTTCAGCACATCTGCGACGGTCTGCATGAGCAGATCCGCGTCCATGATGTGCGGGGAGCTGCACTTGGGATTTTTGGATTTTCCCTTGTGGTACTCGCTGCAATAGGCAACATGGCGCTTGCCGCCATTCCTGTAATCTATGCGAATGTGCATTTTTGCGCCGCAGTCTTTACAGAAAAGCAAGCCGGACAGAGGGTGGATTTCCCCGTCCCCGTTGGGGCGTTTGACAGGTGCGTTTTCCAAAATCCGCTGCACATTTTCAAAGTCTGTGCGGTCGATAATCGGCTCATGCACATTTTCTGTGATGTGCCACTGGCTTCTGTCTACATAGTGGTTGCGTTTATCCCGGAAATGCTTTGTGGTCTTGAAGTTGACTACATCACCGCAATACTCCTGCCGCGTAAGGATATGGGTCAGGGTGGCTTTGTTCCACTTGTAACGGTTATCCTCGTTAAGCGTCTTATTTTTACAAGTTCCCCGCCCTCGGTCTTTCATGTAGAAAGTGGGGGTAGGGATTTGTTCCTGTGTCAGATATACGGCGATTTGGTTTCGGTTTTTCCCGTCCAGAAACAGACGGAAAATAAGGCGCACAACCTCGGCGGCTTCCTCGTCGATTATCCAAAAATCCTTGTTGTCCGGGTCTTTGATATAGCCGTAGGGAGCTTCGGTAGCGATTGGCTTGCCACTTGTGCCTTTTGTGCGGATACCCGTTTTTACTTTCTTGCTGATGTCCTTTGCGTACCACTCCGACATGATATTGATAAAGGGGGCAAACTCCAATGTGTCGGGGTTTTCGCTGTCTATGCCATTGTTGACCGCGATAAAGCGCACATTGTTCCGCCTGAAAATCTCCATAGCGTTGCCGACTTGGAGATAGTCGCGCCCCCAGCGGGTAAGGTCTTTCATAATACAGACGCCGATTTTGCCGCTTTCTACATCTTCAATCATGCGGGAGTAGGCAGAACGGTCAAAAAATCTGCCGCTTTCGTCGTCGTCAATGTAGTGCCGGATATTGGTTAGGTGCTGCCCTCTGGCGTAGTTCTCCAAAAAGATTTTTTGGTTTTGTATGCTGTTGCTCTCGCCGCCATCCCTGTCCTCGTCGCCTACGGAAAGACGGGAGTAAAGGGCTGTGATTTTGCTGTAATCAGTCATGTGCATATCCTCCTGTGCGTCCATGTAGAGTTCCTTTACACTTAAGATTATGCACTCCAGCGGGCAGAACCGTATTCCACATTTTTACGGTACTTTTTTGCGTCCTTTCCTTTGAGATACACCGCCAGCCTCATAATGACCGCACCGCAGAGCCCCACCAGCCAATCCAGCGCCGCACCGGGCCACATGCTCTGAAAGGCCAAAGTGAAGCCTTCACTTAGCCCCAGCAGTTTTTGCGAAGCATCCGCTCCGGGAGCCAGCCGTACCGTCTGGCCCAGCTTTGCGAATACCAAAAGGAACAGAAGGTAAGGCAGGTGGAGGATCACCTGCTTTTTCAGGGTGACCGTATCTATCTTCAACGCTCCGGCCCTCCATGCTCCTTATTCTTTACCTTGTCACGGCCAAGCGCCTGTGCCAGCTCTTTGAATTTGGCAAGCTGGGAAAGCAGCGACGGCCTGGTGCTACGGGCAAGGTCTTTTCTTGTATATTCCTTAAATGCCGCGGTCAGGGCGTCCGCCTGGTTTGCCTTGAAATACACCGTCCATTTGGGCGGATCCGTGCCGGGGTCTTTTTCAATGTGATAGCGGACCTCATGCTTTTTGGCGATCCGTTCAAAAGAGCGAATCCGTCCGGTCACTTCAATGGTACTGGCGCCGGGGTCCCTGGCGGTCAGCCGCTTCATGCTGTTGCGGCCAACTTTCGGGGTATTGCGGCTATGCTCCATCTTTTGAAGCGCGGCGGCAATGGCCGCTTTCAGCACCCGCCCGGACAGCTTTGCCGCCTGGACCGTGACCGACATGGTTCTTTGTTCAATATCTTCCTGCACCTACATCCTCCTTCCTGAAAAAATATAGTCTGTTCATTACCGTGCCTCACTTAGTACCTGCTGGCGCGGGGCGTGTTCGTGGGCTTTTTCCGCCTGTTCGATCTGAATCCGGGCGTGCCGAAGGAGCGTCTTAATCATGGAAGCCGGTTCTTTCACTTCCGAAAGGTGCTCCGTCATGCCTTTGCACTCGTCTGGCAGATAATCCGCCATTGCTTTACAGGCATCTTCCAGACTTCCGATGAATCCCCAGCAGCTATCCGACAGCTCGCCGTTTTTATACAGCTCAAAGCCATAACACTCACCCCGGAGATAGGCGTCATACTCAGCAACCTCGCCCCTAAGCAAATCCTCGGCTTTTTTTCGGAGGGCGCCGGTCATTTTCTCCCCGCCGAACTCTTTCAGCACATCCTCTTTGGAAACATACACCCAACCTACCTGCCCGCTGTCCCAGGGATCGTGGAAACTCTCTGTCTGCATGGCAAGGCCGCTGTGGTCCAGAAGGTACAGGGGCATCACAACGTATTTTTCAGAGATCACCCGGAGCATGGCATCATCCACGGCACGGGGGTCGGGGTGGTCGCCAGTCATTTTCCGGCTCCAGACCATATTTACCATGCGCTCATAGCGTTCCGTGCCGCGCTCATTGTTGCCAACGGTGTTTAAGTACATTTCCCGCAGAAAATCGTCCTTGTCAATATAGTTGTGGTGGTCGCCCAGGGCATAGCGGGGGTGGAAGCATACCATTGTCCCGAAGTTGTCATTAACTTCACGAGGGCTGATCAGCATATCGTCCGGCTGCACCATTAAGGCATAGGGTTCCTGTTCTGCCATCAGCATAAGCCATCAGCTCCTTTCCGGTTCTTTCTTTTTCTCCGGCGTCTTAGGTTCTGCCTTTGCCGCCTGTTTCTTAGCGTCGTCAAGCAGCTCCCGCAGCGACACATCCCGCTTTGCCTCCGGCTGCCGGGCGCCGCCCAAAAAATCCGGCACTTCCTTAAACCCAATGCTGTCCACATAGTAGGCGGTGTCGCTGCCTTTTTCGTGGAGCACTACTACATCAGAGACAGAAAGGGAATGCCCCTTAAAATCCTCCGGGTGGTCGATGTTAAAGCGGGTATAAATATCTTCCAGTGTTTCGCCGGGCGAAAGCTCCGCCGCATAGACCATCTGGTAATTGTCCCTGTCTACCGGGAGCCCTTTCTTTTCCAGCCAATCAAGGGACATAAAGCGCAGGTCATCGGTGCTGTCCGATAAGTCAAGCTGGTAAATGGAGTAGGCGCTGATCCCGTATTCTTTTTCATAGGCGGCAATGCGATCCAGCAGCGGCCCGGCCTCGCCGTTCAGGTGTTCCTCCTGAATGACAGTTGCCATCCTCATGCGTATCTTTCCGGTCTGCCCGGAAAGGAGTTCGTCCGCCATGCGTTCTTTTTCCTCATGGAAAACGGGGTGCATATCCGCATAAGCGTCACTGTACTGCCGCAGGAACACATCCAGGTCAAAGGCCAGGTCCGTGGACTCGTCCAGCCGCATTTCTTCCCGCTGTGCCTCCTGTGCGGCCATCTGCGCCCGCTGTGCCTCCTGTTCTTCAGGGGAAGGGACCGGCTGCTTGACTGCCAGGATTTTCCCGGCAATGCGGACAAACTGCTCCGGGTGCTCAAACTGCTGCCGGTATTTCTCCATAAGGTCTGCTGGAAGGTCTGTAAAATCTTCCTCGCCAAGCCCGCAGAGAAAGAAATTCCCTGCAACAATGTCATAGATATTGCCCTCGTCATCATGGAGAGCACGGTTCAGGGGAAGCCCCATGTATTTGCCTTCCTCGTTACAGATCAAGGCAACCGGGTCATCGTAAGGGTAAACAGCCTGAATGTCCCCGCCGACAGCGGCCTGCAATGGCTCCAGACCTTCGCCAATTTCTGCCGCATAGGGGACTTTCCCAGGCTCCACCATTAAAACTTTCATAACTGCATATCCTCCTTCTTTTTATTCGGCTTTGCCTGCCGCCTGCCTTCTTCCCGTTCTTTCCCTGGCTGCGTTTTGGAAGCGGTAAGCCTGCTTACGACAGAACCCTTCGCCGCATTCTCCGCCTCAATCTCTTTTGCGGACAGCCTGCGAAAACTGTCTGTGTCCGGGATAAGGGCAAGCCCGCTGCCATTGTCCCATTTCACATGAATCTGAGACTGGTCATCCACATAGTTAACCGTTCCCCTCATTCCTGCCGGAATCGGTGCAAACGGATCATCCATCCCAATCAGTTCCAGCCTTGTACCGGGAGGGTATGACTGCCGGTAAGATTCTGCCATGCGGCGGTTCTTTTCCCACTCATTCATAAGCTGCTCCTTTCTTCTGACTGATATTTTTCTCCCTGTCGGACCGGCTGCCCGGATTCTTTTGCGTCCAGCTTCGCCGCCGCCAGTTTCCCCAGCACGGAAGGCTTTTCCGCCTTTTCGGGCAAAGAAATATCGCCCTCCGAAACCTCGGCGGCGGTGTGCTCTGCCTTGACCGGTTCCTGGCCCTCCACGGTATAACCGGGAAGGAGGGTACCGTGAACGGTAAAGTGGTGCTCATATTCTTTTGGAATCTGCGGAGAGATTTCTGTAAACAGGTGGGAGTAGGCTTTCTTGCGCCCATCCAGGTATTTCATAGCGGCGGCTTTGTCGGTATAGCGTTTCTGGTTCTGCCCGGCGATCTTTTCCCCATATCCCTCCTTCGGGGAATTCACATACACATCCCATGTCACATACCAGGCAACCGGGACGCTTTGCTTCGTTTCCCGGTCATATTTGGTATCTTCCCAAACGCTGCATGTCATCTTATAGACACGGTTGCTGATTTCCTCGGCGTCCCGCCAGTTGCCGGTTTTGCGCCATTCATTTCCCGTATGTGCAACCTCCGGGGTCCGCAGGTATTCCAGCGAGCGGTTCAATTTCTGTGTGACTGCCGCCTGCTGTTCCCATTGTTTTGCCGCCGCCTGCACGATTGCAAGGGCTTTCTGCTCGCCGTCTATGCTGTCCTGACGCAATGCCTCCAGTGCATCCGCACCCTGCGTAATCAGGGAAGATATATCCACATCCTCACAATATACGTTGTGCTCCAATTTGAGCTGGCTGCCTTCCGTTAGATAGTCAAACCGGTAAACCTGATAATCCTTGTTTTCTTCCAATGTTTCACCTCCTTAAATCTCCGGCGCGTGGGACTTTTTAGGAGCCGCCTGCGCCGGGGTACTTTTTTCTGCCGATCTTGCCGCCGCAAGTTGCCCGATCACCGAAGGGCGTTCCATCGTAAATATGGTAATCTGCTCATTTTCAGCCAACGGTACAGCCTGCACCGCAAGGGGCAGCGTTGTTTCCGCATGGGTAAGGGTGTGCTGCAATTTCAAATCTGCCACGATCTCGTCAAACACCGCGTTGATCGCCCTGCGTTCCTCACCCTGGGGATAGGCTTTCAAAACCTCTGTTTCCCCGGATTTATCCATGACAAGGGCTACCGCGCAATCCGCATGGCCGGCCAGATAATCAGAAGCATAGGGCAGCTTATCCTTGATATAACAGGCAAAAGCCCTGGCCGTCATTTCCGTGTTGCTGTCCCAATAGCCGCCGTCTTTCTCGCATTCTTTTCCCATTTTTACGGAATTGCGGTAGTAGTCGGTCTCTGTCCGCCCGATCTGCGGGGTTTCCTGTTCCTGCATCCTGTGAAGCATCCGCTCGAACATTTCCAAACGTTCACGATCACTTTTGGGAATCACATGGCCGCTGACGGATTTCTTTAAGGCGCTGATCTGATCCACAGAACCGACCTCCCCGGAAAGGAAAGCGTCTTTTAATGCCACATACTGTTCCAGCGTACTTTCATTGCCGTACCGCTTCAAGGAGCCAAGCACCGCCGAATCCAGCCAGCTTGCCGCGTTTTTCTTTGTCCGGCTGTTCTGTGCCTCGGTGCGTTTGGCCGCCTGCTCCGGCGTCTCCGGTTTGTACTTCATGGTATCAATGAGCTTTTGGAACAATGGGTAAAGGCGGGGCTGTTCTGAGAGCATCCCTTTCGCGCCCATCTTTGCCCCCAAATAGTCGTCAAAGCCGTGCCACCATTCATGCGCCAGGGAACCGGCCCCGTGCATCTTCGTAAGGTTGATGACCTTGCGGAGCGGTTCATAATGGGCCGCGGCGTTGCCGCTGCCCCTGGCACCGAAAGCGATAGCAAGCGTGCCGCCAAAGGCAATATCCTGATCGCTGATCTGTAAGGCAGCCGCCAGGTCTTTCAGTGCTTCAAATCCCATGTTCAGGGACGCCTGCCGGTCATTCTGGTTCATCCAGTTTCCAAATTCGCCGCCCCGGAAGCCGAAAGTGTCAAGATAATGCTGTCCGGTGATCTCCTGACCGCTCCGGTAGTCCGGCCCGGTCCGTCTCACATGCGCAAGCTGCGGAGGGGTAAACCGGACCTTTCCGCCTTTGCTCCGCTGCCGGGCAAAATCCTGTACCCATTTCAGGGCTGCCTCACGGGATTCCAAATTTGTCTGCAAAATGGAATAGCCTTTCGTCACATAATAGGTGCCGGGTTTCCAGTCGTTATTTCTGGAATAGGTGTTTTTCCCGTCATTGAAGTGGATCGCATAGCCCTTTGGCATCTTCTGGTCTTTGGAAACGCCAAACTGTTCCTGCTGCGCCTTTTGCGTGAAATCCCGGTCAAAGTGAGAAGCGGAGCGGATATGTAAGGCCTGCACCAGCTTATTGGTAATGACCGGGTTATCCAGGGATTTCTTCGTAGCGCGGTAATGGGTTCCGCTGGCCCAGCCCTGCACCTGCTCCACATATCCATTTTGTATCAGAAAGCGGTCATAGGCTTGCATAGCGTCATCCAGTGTGCGCACATCCTCGATCACGGCCTGTAGCTGCCGGACGGTCTCAATATATTCCTCCTGCCTGGCACGCCTGAGCTCCGGGGTTTTGTCACTGTACCGGTATTGGGGAGAAGCCCCCAGGCTGTCCCGTGCCTTTTTGATGAAATAGACAACGCCGAGGGGAACGCCATCGTCAAGCATGGCCTGATAGTCCGGTTTCTTCCAGACATTATCCTTCTTGACGAATTTCTCCGCCTCCCGCTCATTCATGGCGCCCAGGTCGTCTACATACAGGCCGCGGTCTTTCCAGAGGTCTTTTTTCGCACCTCCGATCTTTTCCCCAAAATCCTCATGCTGTAAATTTTCTGCCAAACATTATCACCTCCAGTCTGTGCGAAAACTTAACGCAATCATTTATAAGCATTTCCATCCTCCGGGTGCTGTCCGCCGGCAATCTTGCTCACGATTTCCGGCCCGGTTTCATAAATTTGCATCAGGCGCTTGGCCGTGCCGCTGGGCTGAACGGCGCCGCTGGTCCAGAGCCGGACAGTGGAGGGCGTAACGTTCATCAGAAGCGCAAAGCCCTTTTCGTTCATATCCAATTTTTCCATCAAAGCCTTAACCATATCGGGGCCATATTCCGGGCACCGGGCGGCTTCGGCGATCATTTGCAAAGCGGTATTTTCTGTCTTCGTCATGTTAAAATCCTCCTGTTAAATTGAAATAGCCGCCTGTTTCTGGCGGCATTGTAGTTGACGGCCTTTAATTTGTTCCCTGATATGTTGCAGCTTTTCGTTATAGTCCTTTCCGACGCGGGGCGGGTTGACGCTCACCCGGATATGCTTAAACCGCTGATCCTCATGGAGCATGGCTTTGATTTTCCGGGCATTGGTAAGGCCGCCAAGATCATTGTCCATGTAAAGCGTGACCCGCTTTATTTCCGGGTGGCGTTCCAGAAACGCGGTCAGCGCCACATGGGAGGTGCCTCCCAGGGATAAGCGGTAGCCATTCCATTTCCAGCCTTCGAGCTCTTGCAGCGTGGCATGGGAAAGTGCGTCAATGGGAGCCTCAAAAACGGCCACATGGCGGCTGCCCGGATTCTGCGGTGGGTAGCAGAAGCTAAATTCCTTGTCACTGCCATAAACATCCTTTTTGAGATTGCCGGTGATACCGCGCATACAGGCAAACTTCGCTTTCCCCGCGTTGTCTTTTCCGACAAACACGCAGACCGGTTCGCCATGATACCGGGCCTCATAGAAAAGCCCGTTCCGAAAGCACCGGCTGATCACATCCGAACTGATCCCGCGCCGCTGCAAATACGAAACAGCGGCGGTAGCACACCGTCTGGCCCAGGGCAGCGTAAACGGTTTCTTTTCCGGCTCTCTCTGTGCCTGCTTTGCCGCCGCGCTTTGGTAAGCCGGCGTCTGCCGTATTTCTCCGCCTGCCAGTGCTTGAACCGCATCCACCAGACCATAGCCCCGAATCTGGATCAGGTAATCCAGGGCGTTAATACTGCGGCCCCGGCTGTTCCAGTACCAGTACCGTTTCCCGGTCACATAGACCAGGCTGTCATGCTCCTTGTGCCGGTAATTGGGGCCGTCCCGTTTGAGCACGCCGGGCTCATGGGATTGCAGCCAGGCGAACAGGTCCGCCTCCCGTGCCGCCTGAATCTGCTCTTTGGTTACACCGGGCATGGTGTCGGCACAGATTTTCGTTTCATCGTGCTTCGCCTCCTTCCTGTGATGATATGAAAAAAGACGCCTGAAAGCGCCTAACAGCCGTACAGGTCATGGTTGACCTCCGCACGGTAATAGCTATCCATTGTTGCCGGCGCGTTATACAGCGCTGCCAGCAGATAAGCCTTGATGTTGTTGACCTTCGTAACGTTCTTGTCGATACAGTCAAAAACATACTCCAGGTGGTCGGAATTGATCTTTAAGAACCGGCTCCTGACAACCTCCCGTGGGAAGTCGTCTCCGGCAATGCGGATATAGGGCCGTCTTGACAGCACCGTTTCCAGCATAAGCTCCACAGTCTCGTCCATGCGTTCCTGCCCATAGCGGGGAACCAGAAAGTCATACTCAATATTCTCTTTGATAATTCCACGGTATGCCTCTGCCATATCCATCCTATCAATCCCATCCTGACAGCCTGCCGTTTCCGGCTCTTCCGGATAGATTGATTGATGTGTCCTTGATATATCCGTTTTTGATTTTTTAGTTTTTTGTGGATTAGTATTTAATTGTGCGGGATTTTCCTGTTCAGGTTCCGCCTGTTCAGGTTTTGCCTGTCTTGGATTTACCTGTCTTGGATTTTCCCGTTTAGGTGAAACACCTTGTTTTACGCCGGTTACAGGCTTTTCGTGGATCGTGTACTCAATATCGCCGAGCTGTCCGTTCTCATTGCGGAGGCGCTGCCTGGTGAGATACCCGTGCCGTTCCAGCTCCTTCAGGGCGGTGGTAATGGAATCCACGCCATCCCTGCAAATGTGGGCCAGCCCCTTTGTGGTATAATCCCAATCTTCCGGCAGCGACAGCATAAGGGAAAGAAGCCCCTTCGCCTTTAAGGACAGTTCCGTATTGCGCAGGTGGTGATTGCTCATAACCGTAAAGTCCTTCGTTTTCTCTACACGGAATACAGCCATTTCACAGCCTCCTTTCTTCGGTTATTCCGTTACAAAGCGCGGTCCCTGCGGTCATAATGGAGATGGCCGCCTGAGACCTTCGCATGATTTTTCAGTTTGACTTCGCCCCGTTCCTGGCTCTCTAAGAATTTCTGATAGCCGGCCTCCGTAAGAAACAGGCGCATTTTATCGCCCTTATCCCCAACAGGGGAATCATAGGACAGCACATCAAAGACGATCATGTGCTTAACCTCCGGGTCAAAGCGTTCCAGCCCCATGATGTCATGCCCCTTTAATTTCTCCGCGCCGGACTGCTGCCTGGCCTCGGCGATCCTTTCCCCGATAGTCCGGGGCGGGTGGGGCAGCCGGTAATTCTTCTGAATGTCCCGCACCAAATCCATGCACTCACGGTCCGACAGAACACGCACCTTTGCCATAAGGCTTTCCGCCGCCTCCCGCAGCTCGGAATTGTTTGAATATCGCACGGTCATGTAAAGCTCATTCAGAACCTTTGCCTGACAGTCTCCTTCGGCCTGAAAGAGCATCTTTTTTTCCATTTCGTTCAGTTCCATGTGTGGCTCCTTTCTTCTAAAAATCTGCATGAAAAAAGGGCGTCCACCTAAAAAGATGAAACGCCCACGGCAATCAGCGGCCAGGCAAAATGCCGGACCGCTGGCACTATTCGGTTTTGTCGTTAATGTAACAGCCTCCTTTTTTCGTCAATTTTCTCGCCATATTTCAACTTGGGAAAAGGAATTGAATAGACGGCGACAAACGCTGAAACCCCTTGAAAATCAAGGCTTTTTCCGTTTGTCGTTATTATACCGTAATGGCATTCACACGCTTCATTGCTTATCAGCATGGGCGAAAATCCTTTACTTATCAAGGAACGTTTAGGACATGAAAAAATACAGACAACACTCGGCACTTATGGTCATCTGTATCCAAATACGAATCTTGAAGTTGCTAAAAAACTGACTGGAATATTACAAGTACAATCTGCTACTGAAAGCATTGCTAATTATACCAGCAATCAACATACAGCAATCTATCACAGAACAGTTGAAGAAAAATAATGCAATGAAAATGCAATCCTATAAAGGAAAAGCTGTAAAACCCTTGTAAACAAAGGCTTTACAGCTTAGCTCCAACTATTCAAACTCAATCGTTGCCGGTGTGCTACACCATTTTCGCTTCTCGAACATATTTTTCCAATTCGCTTCCTGTTGCAATCCACATATTCTTTTCTTTTAATTCACGCAATATCTGCTCAAATAAAAACATTCTTCCTGGAGAACCAATTGTCTGAGGATCAAATTTTATAACATAACATAGCTTTAACTCATATGCCGCTTTTAGTTCACGCAGCCAGTTATCCAATACCTCATCATAACAAGCAATCCGTGGTTCTCCAACAGGGAACCCAGGTCCATATGCAAAATATGGGAAATCCTGTAACTCCCATCTCATAGGAATCTCTACCAACTTTTCATCTGTCAGATAAGGAAGATCCTGGTCAAATAAAGAACTATCATATCCAATCCCCTCTTCCCGAAGAATTCTCATTGTTTCCCAGGTACATTCTCCCTCCGGTAGCCGAAATCCCCTTACTTCTTTTCCAATCAAATCTTCTAACCCTTGTTTCCCTTTTCTTATTTTCATTCGCTGTTCTTTCTCCGTTAAATCATGAAAATTTTCATGGGCATATCCGTGCAGAGCAATTTCATGTCCTCTTTTATCAATCTCCATAATCTTTTCTGAATACTTTTCTACCGCAACCCCAGGGATAAAAAAGGTTGCCTTCACCCCCCACTCATCCAATGCATCCAAAATCCGAGTCAATCCCCGATGGGTTCCATAAGTCCCCATGGAAGTACTTTTAGGTGTTTTATACTTGTCTCCCATTGCATGCCAGATAAATTCATTGTCTAATTCTATCGTGACCATCGCTATACCCGCTGTCCCTATTCTATTTTCCATCACATTTTCTCCACCAATCCGCTATTTCATTTCCCTGTGCAAACCATACATCTGGTTTTTCTTTCATATACAGCATCAACTCTTCCAGCATCTGATACCGTCCCGGAATTCCAATAATCTGAGGATGAAGCATAAATACCATGCACAGTCCGCCTTCATAATAACCATCAAATTCATGCTTCCAATTGGATAACACTCCTCGATAACTAGAGATTCGGTCCTGTCCATCTGTCAATAACGGCCAATAGTTATATGTAAACGCTGGATAATCATCCAATTCCCATCTAGCTGGAATCTCTATAAAATCAGATTCTTTTCCTTCAAAAACTGTTTTATAAGGGCGGTCATCGCCCCTCATAGAACTTGAATACTCAAATCCCATTTCCTGCCAAATCTGGACATCGTTCATAGAAAAATCACTGGAAGTTGCACATACGCCCTTGGCTCTTTTCCCAATAATCCGTTCAAACGCTCTCTGGCTTTTTATAATTACTTTCTTCCACTCTTCTACCGGGCGATCTGTGTACATGCAATCTTCATGATCATATCCGTGGAAACCGATTTCATAACCATAAGCATCAATTTTTTTTACCATATCTGGGTAAGTCTCCGCAATCTGTCCTGGTACAAAATACGTACAGGCAATACCCATTTTTTGAGTCAATTCCAGCAATCGGTCTACCGCTCTCTCTGGTCCATATTTTCCATAAGAAATCGTTCTTGGATATACCGTTCCTGGCCGATTATAAAGTGACTGTCCATCTACATGGATCGTAAACATTACTGTCATCCTAGCATTCCCAGGCCAATGAATTCCTTCATATTTCATTTTTTGATCATCCTTTCCATTTTAGGTATCTTGTCACAAAAAATACCGCCAGTACCATTGCCATTCCTTCACTGACTGCACTGGCATACCATAGATTTCCCTTTCCCGTCAAATAAGGCACCACAACTAATGCAAGAATCGGAAACATCAGCCCTCTCCCTATGGAAATCGGAAATGAAAACATGGGTTTTTCAATGGATGTAAAGAATGCAGCTGTTATTACATTCAATCCCATCAAAAGAAATGCTACTGAATATTTTCTTAATGCAATTACACTATCTTCATAAATCATACTGTCTTGTCGGATAAAAAGCCCGACAATCCCATTTCCAAAGACCTGACATATCAAAAAGCTTCCGCAGCCAAAGCAGATGGCCATTGTCAACGCCATTTTAAAAATCGTCTTATAATTTTTCTCTTCACCCTTTCCATAATAAAAGCTGCTGATTGGCTGAATCCCCTGACCAATTCCAGACATGATCATCAAAACTAACGTATTGACATATCCAATTACCGTATAACTGACAACTCCATTTTCTCCCATCAGTCTCAAGATCGTCTGATTAAATGCAAATAATACTACTCCATTGGACATCTCTGTAATACTATCTGCAAGTCCAAGTGGAATGGTTTTCCGATAGATTTTCAATTTTTCTAAGGCAAACGAAATTGGGACAACATGAAGTTTTTTCGAATCTTTTGAAAAATACAGAAGATAGAGAACCGTCGATACTACCTGGGCAAGTCCTGTGGCCACAGCCGCTCCACGGACGCCCCAGCCAAACACCATGACAAACAACCAGTCCAGTACCAAATTGGTCACTCCGGCAAGTGTCACTCCAATCGTAGAAAGAATCGGTGTTCCATCTGTCTTTACCAGAATTTCCATGTTATAGGAAACAATAAAAAATATCGCAAACGGAGAAACACCTCCCACATATTCTTTCACATATAGAAGCGTATCTTCATTGGCTCCAAGAAACCATGCGATTTTCTCCAGATTCAACACGGTTATTGCGGTGATCACCCCGGATATCACAGCTGCCACCACAAGATTTCTGGTAAACAGTTCTGATGCTGTTTCGTCTTCTCCATGTCCCAAACAAATGGAAATGGTTGTAGACATTCCTACTGCCAGCAGTAATGCAGTTGCAAATAGAAAAGAATTGTATGGCGACGATAAATTTACCGCCGCCAATGCAATTTCTCCGACACCTTTCGCCACAAAGATTCCATCTACCAATGTATAAAGGGAAAACGCTACCATCGACAGAATGGTTGGAATCGTATAGCGGAAAAACTGTCGGACCAAATCTGATTTCATTCTAACACATACCTTTCATAATCATACTCGCATGGGTTTCCCCAGGCAATCAGCGCATAGCCTTCGCTGACGCAATAAAGCATAGAGGCAATCGTCTGGAGTCCTTCATCCCCCGCATGATTGCAGACCGATGCCGGATACCCATAGTGATCTCTTAAACACTCCTGTAAATACTCCTTGGTAATCTCACCCTGTTTTTTCTGAAGCAAATACTGTAATCTCTGACCGCGGAAATGCCTCTGATGATGTTTGTCTGCCGGAATAAAACGGTCAATGGCCGGATCTGCAAGGATATCATTTCCCTGAGTGATAATTCCGCGATTTGGATACAGTTCAAAATTCTCCACCGGTGTTGTTTCATATACAATAGCATCCTGATCCTTGGCGGAGGTAATCACATAATTCAGCGACACGCATGGATGAAATCCAGCAATCAATGCTTTTGCCTCATCCAATGTCTTTGCCTGCAAAATCCGTCTTCTCATAAAATTTGTTGGAACAGCTACTCCACGGACATCTTTATAGGATAAAAGCGTACTGCAATTCAGCGAAATCCCATGGCTATTCATGCCACTGCGGATCAGCTGTGCCGGTTCACTAATTCCAACAATCTTTGTGCCATTTTCCTCATCAATATGAAGCACATACAGATTCTCTCCGATAAACGGGGAATTATCCCAGTTTTGACCACCTATGGTTACATGCTCCTGTGTTGCCTCCGGTAACAGCGCATAACAGGTACACTCATTATGTTCATGATTATTTACACCCTTTTTAAATTTCAGTAATTCATAACGGGTATTTAATACCATCACCACTGCCAGATCCACTTCCGCGCCAGCCGCAATTCCTTTCGCTTCTTCCATCAGCTCCGGCATTTCTTTTTCCAGATAAGGGACATATTCCATGGCCATATTCCTAGCCTCTTCCCATGTATATCCTTTTTTCTCGAAAGACTTCCGGTATCCAACGCAGACACGTTCAATCTCTTCTTTTACTTGGGCACCATGCTGACGCCCTCTTTCAAATGGATCTGAAGATTTTACATAGATTTCTCTCATTCTCCTCTTCATGTTATATTCTCCCTTCCTTTAGAAAAATGGAAATACGATCGGCAAAATCAATACACAGCATGCAAAATTGATGATCAGTAACGGCCAACCATATTTGAAGAAATCCTGAAATTTCAGGTTCGTAAATGGCATAATCAGCTGGTTGGTTCCAGATGCCATCGGTGTCAGATAAGAGCTGGTTGCTGCCATGGCAATGGCCATAACAATGGCTCTCGGATCCGCTCCCAGATGCTCTGCAAGCGCAATTCCAACCGGTGCCAGAACGCCTGCGCAGGCCATGTTGTTCATAAACTGGGTCATGACAACAGTTCCAAGCCACAGAATCGCAGTAATCAGATACAGATTCGTACTTCCGCCAATGGCGCTGATGAAAATATTACTGAAAATGTCTCCCAATGGAGTCGTATTGATAATTGCGATTGCCAGATTGATACCTGCACAGAACAGAACCAGCTGGGCACTCATATTGCTGAAAAACTGTTTTGGTTTTGCAACTTTCAGGAAATATAATACCGCAATGATGGCATACCCGAAGAAATACGGGCTGAATCCCTTGATAACGCCTACACTGTCTAATACCATGCCTGCTAAGAACAGAAGAAATCCACCGCATACGATATGCTGCTTTCTCTTCATTTCCGGGGAAGCTGCCGCTCCTGCTTCCATCAGTACCGTTGCGTCGCCTGGAACTGTTTCTTCATAGGATGGGCACATCTTATTCATCAGAATCAGATAAATTCCACCAAGAATCATCACTGGAACGCCTACCCAGGCAAAATCCAGCATGCCAAATCCTTTTAATCCTGCTTCTACCAGCGCAGTGTTTGCATATACATTTGAGGTAGTACCTACCAGCGTGCATGCACCGCCTAACGTAGTTGAGAAAATCACAAACAGACACATCTTGGAATAGCTGAACTTTGTTCTTTTGGCAATACCATAAATCACCGGTACCAGTGCCATGGCCACATGGTTGTTCGCCAGGAAGTAGGAAAATACATTGCCAAATACAAACAGCACCAGAAGAAGCATTTTCTCTTCTTTCTTTGGGTCACCACCAGCTACTTTGTTGGCATATTTCACTGCCGTGTTTCCGATCACGCTGTCAAGTCCTGTAGCGCTCATCAATCCCATAAAAATACAGATGATGAACATCAGCTGCAAGCCGGAACTGGAAAATACCGCATAAACCTCTTTCTTCGTCATGGTCCCCAAGAACACTACAATCGGTGCAACTGCCACATAGGTCAGCCAATTCGGCAACCGGAATGCAAGAATCATAATAAATACTGCGATCCCCAATATCGCTCCAAATAACTCCAACGTCATTACTCTTTTCCTCCTAAGTATTTTTTCGCTGGCCAGCGTTTCTTTGTATCTTTATTATAATTTCTCCGGTCCCCATAAGCAAATCGTTAATCACTTGGGTTTTCATAAGCATTTTCTAATACTTCTTTACTTTTCGTTTCCGATCCGACATGTTATAATTTTCTTAGATGTAAGCATTTTATTGGGGGGAAATTATGGTTAATGAACGTAAAATTGATTATCTTCTGAAAATTGCAGAAACTCAGTCGATTACTAAGGCTGCCAAAGAATTGTATGTATCCCAGTCCGCATTAAGTCAGTTAATCGCCTCTCTGGAAAAAACCTATGACACAAAGATTTTTGAATATAAAGGTGGACATCTGACGCCTACCTATACCGGAGAAATGATTTTAAACACGTTCCGTCAACAGCAATTACTGGAAGGAAAATTAAACCGTCAGTTGGAAGATGTACGCCAATCCCGTACTGGACAGTTATCTATTGGAATTTCTAGTGGAAGAGCTCCTATGTTCCTTTCCATCGTTCTTCCAGAATTTCAGAAAGAATTTCCCAACATCCAGCTGACTATTAACACCCGTTCCACCGATGGTTTTGAAAATATGGTTTCTTCCGGTTATCTGGACCTCGCCTTTGTGATGGATCAGGCCAATGTTCCAAATGAATTTAAACAGGATCTGATCTATGAACCCCTATTCGACTACTACTGTCTTTTAGCTGCCCCACCAACTCATCCTATTGCCCAGATTGCAGCAAAACAACCAGATTGGAGGTTACGTGAACCAGTAAATCTGAATGATTTCCAGAACGAAACCTTTATCAGTGCTATTCCCACGGAACGTCACAAAAAATGGGAAGAAAATATCTTAAAACCCTATGACTTCCAACCGAAAAATATGATCCGTTTATCAGAGGAGGCTGCAATCTTTAGCCTGGTCCAGGCGGGACTTGGTTTTGCCCTGCTGCAGGATTATGTGGCATTCTCCCACCATTATGGAGCATTTTTCCGTCTGGATCATGATAACTCCAAAGCAACCTTATGCATCATTTACCACAAAAACGCAGTCTTGACAAAGGCCGCACAGTATTTTATTGAATTAGTGAAAAGGCACACGGAGCTGGGATCATTTTCCCGGTTCTGATGAAAAAGAATCCTGCTTGCAGGATTCTCCGCCTGCGGCGGGTCGCGACAGCGGCACTCTTGCTGCTATTGCTCCTTTAAAAATATTGGAGGTTTCAACTATACAGGCCTTTGTTCCTCCTATCGCCACAATCTCCATACCTATCGGCTTCATCTTCGTATCAAAATACAGCACTACGATCTGTTCTCTGTCCAAGCCCCGAAAAACTGGCTCTACAATTTCTGCAATCTGTTTCGCCTCTTCCACATTTACGCCTGTCCAATGGTTCCTTAACTGCTTATCTTCTTCCAGCCTTACTTTATATAAAACGATTCTTTTTTTCTTCATTCAATCGGCCCCTTCAATCAATTACTGCATACACAAAACATCTCTTCACTGTGTATCATGTCCCACATAACACCTAAAATCTCTCTGTATACACATAAAACACGAGAGTGTAAAATAAAGTGTGTAAGTTACCGGTAACAAAGCTTACGCACTTTATTTTACACTCTCCAAATCACATAACAAGAGCCCGGAAATCCGCATAAACACTGGATTTCCGAGCTTCATTTTTTTATTCAAACTCGGCAATTTCGGAGATATTATTAAACATATTTATTTAGTTTTCATCTCGTTTCTGCCGTTATTTTATCTCTGTTACATATATTATTTTGGCTTGCTGATTTTCTGTTGCCAATTTGTTGCCATTTCATTATAACCATAGCATATGTGTTTCGCAATCGCTATTTTGAAAATATGCTTCAAACCACGCTTTTTTCGCATCCAATGCATTCCTTACCGCACTTTCCACAGTCTCGCCACAAGTAATGCAACCTGGCAGATCTGGATAAAAATTCACAAATCCGCCTTCATCTTTGTCTTCTACAATTTCCATGCGATAGGACATTGCCATGTAATCATTCGGTATCCCCATTGTTCTTTTCCCCACAATCTATAACTTCCCAATATCCATTTTTAGGAGAACCATGCCGGATAAGAATACCAAGTTCTTTTAATTTCTTAATATTTTTTTCTATGCTCCGGCTTCCCATACCTAATTGTTCTGCTATTTTTGCTGCCGATAGCTGCCTATCACAGAGAAGAAGATTCACAATTTTCTTCTGTGTATCCGACAATTCATAACCTCTAATTATATCCGAACCTTCTCCGACTCTTCTCCGACTCTTCTCCGAACTTTCTCCGGCTTCTTTCTCCAACTCTGTCATAGAATTATTTCTAAATAATTCTACCCGAAACATATTATCGAATTCTTGAAATTTGGGTTCTGGAAGATCATATTCCTTCGCCGCATTAAAAATTCTCTTTATACCACTGCCCCAGGCTTCCACAAGCCCCATCTGACTAAAAATATTAGCAATTGCTTTATTTCTGATTTTTGAATGACCGTTCATGACTTCCTCGTAAGTCAGTCCATTATATAGTCCGCCTGGAGAAGTCACTTCCAGTCGATCATCATAAACTGCAACCTGAATACAGGATTCGTCCAATAAATTTCGATGACAATGTGCATTAATAATCATTTCTCTGATTGCCTCTGGTGGAAGCTCATATTTTTCCTTTCTCACCAGACCATCAATTGTTGCTCCAAGTCTTATATTTCTCAGTACAAAATCCACAGTCTCTTCAATCTGCGTATAAATCGGTCCTGTAAATTCTCTTTTATCCAGAAATACAGCCCGATCTGTTCCTTTAAAGACTGCACATTGGGTTTTAGAAAACGGAAAATAATCAGAAGTTAACAATGCATAGGCATTCGTTGCTAATAACTGTCCCTCACTTTGTTTCAGAATTTTCCAGTTAATAAGCTGCTCTTTCTTCACTGAACGTTCTGTCATTCCAACTTTTTCACGAAAACTTTCAATGTCACTACAAAGCTTTTCTGTTGCTTCTTTTGAAACAGGATATCCTACACAAGTAAGTTCATCCCACGAAATTCTAGCTCCTTCCATTTCAAGTTCTCTTATTTTCTCTGGAAAAGCCTGTCTGGATGTACCTGCCACACGAATATAGGTACCATTCTCTTTCCCTTTTGATTTCAGATAATATGGGCGGTTCTTTCCTGCTTCTACTGATACAATAATCACAGTTTTCTCATCTACTGTCTGCGGTTCAATATCTGGAATAATTTGTGGCATACAAGAATCTGAAACAGCATTGGCAATTCCATCCATTAACTGAAATAATATTTCATTTTCCACACCCACAATCTCGTGTGTCTTATCATCTACGCCTACAACCAGCTTTCCGCCCTGGGTATTGGCAAAAGCTACGATTGTTTTCATGTACTTTTCACTTTTATCTGGTAAAGTAACTTTGTATTCAATATTTTTTGATTCTCCAGAAAACAATGTGTCTCTTGCCATTTTTCATACCCCATTTTTCATTATTTCTCGCACCACTGGTGCGATATTTTATTTTGCTACTTGTATTGTACCCTATTATGAGTGTTAATCAAACATTTTTATTGACCATTTTCCCCTTCAAAATCCACCGGCTGTATGTGAATCCCTAAAATCCGATAAACTAAGGTTCCATCTTATGGATAAAAAGCTGTGCTTCTTAGATAAAAGCCTAATAATCATAGTTCTCTATAAAAATGACTCATCATAATCATCACTGCAATAAACATATTCCATATTATGCGTTAATGCGCAAGTAGTATGACATACAAAGACACGTTGTATTGTCATCTATCACATTTCTTAATTTTGGCACACCATAAAGCAAATATGATTCTGTCTTCCAGCAAAAAAAACATTTCTTATCTTTTTCTACACATTTGCACCCGCCTTTAAAATTCCACTCAATTTGTTTTTTTGCAGCTTTTATATTATTAGATTGTGCATAATATATTGATAAATTTGATTTACCCATATTCTCTGTAAGCGCAGCAGTAAATTGACTATCAAATGCCCAATCGTCAAGATTATCTACATATAAATCCACATCCGAAGATTGAGAAACAATGTATTTTAGAATATCTCTATATTCACCATCCATTAATTTTCTATCATTAAAAACTTCATCTGTGATAAGGGTATAATCAATACCTTTTTTGTTTTTTGTAAAATGTATCTTTTTTAACTCATCATATAGACCACTCTTTTCTTCAAGAATCTCTCCTTCATACCCCTGTTGATTAATTCTTCTATACTTAAAATGGTTCTTTAATACCTTTTTATTATTTATCTGTTCAATGATATAATCTTTGTACAATTCCAACAACTCTTTATGCTTATTTGATACTTGTACAATATCAATATCCAAACCATTCGAGCTTACATATATGTGAATTGGTATTTTAATATATTTAACAAACGTACTATCAACCTTATCTATTTTCAACAATTCTTCTTTTACCGGCTGAACTCCCTCTGAAAAATACAAAATATTTTCTTCGTCAAATATCTGAGATATCCTTTTGAATTGCTCTATATAATATTTGACTTCTCCAATAGGAATTATTGGTTTCAATTTTCCATCGTTATCTCGTACATTATTCAGCAATTCATACGCTGAGGAATCAATAATATTCCCTAAAATTCCATCAAGACATACATTTTTCAAAATATCTTGTTTTTTTTCTGTTCTATTAAGATTGTTTAACGCCTCTCTACCTGCTGTCATCATCTTACAAGAATTAGTCGATACCATTACAAGATTTTTTGAATACAAATCTGCTAACGTTACATCTAACAACTTTCGTTCCAATCCTAATATCTGAGCTATCTCATCAATTTGATAAACACCTACATCAATAAGCTGAAGTACTTTTTCTTCAACAAGACTAATTGGCATAATGGTTCTTTTGGTTACAAGCAATGATGTCTCATATATTGGTACGTAAACTAAATCAGAAAAAAGATAATCATATCCTTCATTTACAGGTATAATGTGTTGGAACAAATCTTCCATTAATTTTTTCAAAATAGATTTCCTCCCTTACATGAAATAATCTTGCAATGATCGTGAGTTCTAATGTAGTCTATTATTTCAATAAATTTATTATTTGGATCATTATAATTATAAAAGAAATTTAAGTCACCACAGATTATCAACAATTTTTTTGCCCTAGAAAAAGCAACATTTACACGCTCCTTTTCTTTCTGGAATCCAATTGAATTATCTGTTCTTACTGTACTATACATAATAATATCATTCTCGCGTCCTTGAAATGCATCTAACACATTAATATCAATTTGTGCAATTTTATCATATCCGATTGCTTTAACTGAATTTCGAAGAATATCTTTTTGTCCACTATATCCGGTAATTATCCCTATATCTTGGTTATCTAATTCATTCGATTTCTTTAAATCCTCAAGAATATCTAAAATAATACGTTTTTCTTCCTCATTCATGAATGAATTTCCTTTGGTTTTCTTCTGCTTCCTTCTTCTGTTTTCTGAAGTATCAAACCAAATTATAGAATTACCTTCGTATCTCGATAGTCCATGAAGTTTATCTTCGTCCTTGCACCCAGTATCAATTGTTCCTCCATAGAAAACAGTACTAATCAAATTTCCAATATTTCTTATCATTCTATATTGGGTACTTAAAACTTGCTTGTGTGAATTTGGTAATGTTTCGAATAATATATCAAACATTCTATATTCTGGATTTTTTGTAAGTTTTGCAATCTTTGGAGATATGCTTTGGTCTGCATAGGCTGGTAACTGATTTTGATCTCCTACTAAAATTATCTTTTTTGCTTTGATTATAGAAACTAGCAATTCCGGCGTTGTTGCCTTTGCCGCTTCATCAATAATAACATAATCAAATTCCATATCTTTAACAAAACTATTTGCTAAAAAACCTATACATGTTCCTGCTATAACCGTAGCACTTCGTACTAACTGATAATCAAGGCAGTCCTTTTCTACAGACCTATCAATCCAATCCTTTTGTATTTCTTTTATTTTCTTCCATCTGTCAAGAATTCTCTGATCTGATATGTCTTGGTATACTTCTTCCATACTTTTGTCATACTCTTCAACATTCTTCTTCACATCAGAAAAAAGCTTGTCTCTATGAGCTGGCATCGTATATCTACAAGTTATTTTGGGTGATACATTTTTGTCAGCTCCTATTCTGACTATTTCTAAATCATCTGAAATAGTACTATCTAGGCCTTCCAAAATATTATCCACCGCTGTATGTGACTGCGAAACAATAAGTATTCTAGGACTATCTGCTGTTTTTATAGATTTCGTAACAACTTGTCCTATTATTTCCTTTATTACCTTTGTTTTCCCAGTTCCAGGTGGTCCCTGTATCAATCCAATATTTTCAGAGTTTAAAGCTTTTATGACCGCTTGTTGTTGTGATGTATTTAGCTTTTGTGCAATAAATTTGGGTTCAAATATCGTTGGTATCTCCTCTGGTTCTTCAACATTTAACAAAATATCTTTCAAATTTCGTGCAGAATACTCTTCACTTTTTAATGATCTAATTGCATTCATCTGACGCTTATAAGAACTGGTATTTGCGCGAAAGTCTTCCATAACATTGCTTTTCTTCTTAAGCAGTGTTCTTACATTTCCTTTTAACACTTTTTTAGGCATTTGTATAACTATTTTAACGCTATCGTCATCACATATAATATCATCTAGAATACCCAATTCAAAATATACAGGTTGTCCTCTATCATCAACACCTTCAATAATAAATTTTGTATTTTGCTCCAACTCATCTATTGACTTATTTTGACATTCGTCTACTTCTAAAACAATTTGACCATTATCAATATACGATTCAGAATATACTATTTTTGCAACTTTGTCCTTTTCGCTAATAATAGATTCCTCTAATCCCTCTTGCCAGCTTCCAAATAGCTTATCAAATTTTTCTTCACGTTCCCTGTATCGTTCGTTCTCTTCACGTCTATTTTTAAACATAATCCATAGCTTTTTATTATCTTTTCCATTATGACATGTATATCTAAATCTAGAATCATAAAAAGAGAGCTTACCTTCAATTTTAAAACTTCTACGAATATTAATATTTCTACGATCAGTTGCAACTTCAAAAATCCTCATCACTTCAAAAGATTCTATTTTTTCATCATAACTACATTCCACTACGATATTTTTCCCTGTAATAATATATTTCCCATGGTGTTCATCATAATATCCGTATCCTTCTGAAAATTCCCTTTTTAAAAATGAATTGGTAAATTGCGTCATGTTCATGCTATTTTCAATTACCATACTGCGTTTCAAATAACGCATTTTTTCAAAATCGATAAAAACACTATAATCATTTGCAGATGTGTTTAATTCACCTATTAATTGTGTAAAAACATCTGTAATTTCATCTATAGATTCCGGTCTATCAGATGGGTTATCCTGAAGCATCGAACAAAGCATGTCTTTTAACACTTCATCCATACTAGATTTTTCAATCAAACAAATCGTTTCTACATTTGATTCTGCTTCTTTGCACAAAAATAATTCAGAGAAAATAACCCCCAAAGAATAGTAATCGCATTTTTCAGTAATATCATTTCCTTTTACAACTTCTGGTGCTGAATAATTTTCTGAAAACATTGGCATAGTAGTTTCTTTCTCAATAATTGTCTTTATCTTGCTTGAACCAAAATCTATAATTGTAATCTCGTCATTTACATCATCGTAAATTATATTTTGGGGCTTTAAATCTCTATGTATTACATCATTTGCATGTGCATTATATACTGCCTGCAAAATTTTTAAACATATTTCGTACTTCTTCAATTGTGTGAATGAATGCCAATCATATAAATCCAAAGTCTTCCCATCTACATAATCCATTAGTATTGCACCATAATTAGATTTTCCATTATATTTTAATGATGCTGTTGTGTCCCTTATCTTTACAATATTACTGCATGAATTCAATACTTTAAGAGCTTCCATTTCTCTGTTAAATACTAATTTCTGAAAGGGCTCATTAATACCCCCATACAATTTCAAAACATATATCTTATCTTTTCCTCTAACCCTAACCTTAAGAATGTGATTATCCCATATTGGGGATTTATGCATTTTTTCTATTACAGTATAATTAAATTGTGATTCTGACATTTATTTTCCTCCTCATATAATCAAGTATTTTTATTGAAAATTCAAGATTTTACCTATTATACTTCAGTGAATAACCCTCTGTCATAGACATTTCAATGTATCAGGTACTAGGATTGTCGCTCCCATAGCAATAAACACCGTTAGCTATTCTTCTGCCATATTTTCATCTATTCTATAACTTGTTCTTCTTATATTATACTGACAAATACAGTATAAGACAACGAATATTTGTACAATATTCCATTGCCTAATTTCAAAAATGCACCCATTTCCGGGTGCATTCTCTCATCTACTACTGCTCAGGATACAGTTCTTCTAGCACCTCTTCCAGCGTTCCATCTTTTGCGTAAGGCAACGCATCTAACTGTCTGAAATTATGCTTGATGTCTTTCGTATCCTCGTCAAAGCCCAATATGTAACTTGTTGCTATCTTATATATAATTTCCGTCGGAGCTAATCCGTACACCTGTTTTTCAAAGATGTGTTTCAGACGCTCCTTATTGTCTGGAAATTGCTTTTTCATCTCGTCACTCTGATATAGCCTTTTTACAATCTCTGTAATATACAGACCTGATTTCATGTACAGATCAATAAATGTCTTATCCGGCATGTCAAAACATCCGTGATTCTCCTGCTCCAGCATGTCCAACATTTTCTTAACCATTGTCTTTGGCGTAAATATCTGATTGGTTTTCTGTGGTGGGATATAATCAAATTATTGTTTCATAAAACTCAAACTTCCTTATCGTACTCTTTCTAGATTTTCCCATGACCACGTTTCTCCTTGATTATCATATAAAAACGCGGTACAATTTATTAAACGAAATAAATATCCGCACTTTCTAACAGCTCTTCCTTTGCCGAGGGAGGGCTGTTTTATTCTTTAGTCATGCTGTAAATCTTTTTTTCATAATAAGCCTTTGGAATACGTCCGCAAATAGTTGTATAACCTTGCTCTTTCAGTTCTTCATTCCAACCTGCAATCATGCGATACGCAAAAGGTCTGGAAATCTGTAAATCATGCATCACCGTTTCTACTCTCACAAAAAGCTGTTCACTTTTTAATTTTTTTGATGTACTCATTATTCACAACCTCCATTTTGTTCTTTTTTTTGTTATTTGGTGACCATTTTGTTCTCCTTGTATTCATATTATCTCATGTAACACTTTTTGTCAATCTTTATTGTGCTTAGGTTCTCATTTTGTTCTTGACAATGTATGTACAATGTATTAGAATAAAAGAAATATGATTGGAGATATTATTATGAATGTCAGTGAAAAAATCAGATATTATAGAGAACTCCGTGGGTTAACTCAACAACAACTTGCGGATTTTTCTGGTATTCCTCTGGGTACACTAAAAAAATACGAAACAGGTAATAGAAATCCCAAACAAGAACCTTTACAACGCATTGCTGATGCCTTACATATTAGTATCACCTCTTTTCAAGACATTCATTTAGAAACCATTGGAGAAGTTGCACCTTATCTATTTGCCATCTCCAAAGTTGGCAAAGTTCAGTTTCATGGTAACAAAGATGCTGATGGAAAATTTGACCTAAATACTCTGACCATATCTTTTGATTCTCCTGTATTAAAGCATTTTCTAAAGGAATGGGCGGACAGTAAAGTTATCATCGACCATTTAAGAGATGAAGCTCAATTTTCTCCAGATGAAACAACAAAAGCATTTTTACTTAACCGTGCTGATGAAATTGAGCAAGAATTGGAACTCCGAATGGTTGATTCTCAAATGCTCATACAAAGTGCAAAAAAATAAGGAGCCTTATCGGCTCCTCACTTGTTTATTCGTTGCATTTTCCTCAAACTGCAAGCATTTTGCAAGCACAAAGCCCAGAAACCTTTGATTTATAAGGCTTCTGGGCTTTATTATACTATTCAAACTCGATTGTTGCCGGCGGTTTCCCCGTGCAATCATACAGTACTCTGTTCACATGCTTCACTTCATTGACGATTCTACTGGATACTCTTCCAAGTACCTCCCACGGAATCTCAGCTGCTTCTGCGGTCATGAAGTCGATGGTGTTGACTGCTCTCAACGCGATGGCATAGTCATAGGTTCTCTCGTCACCCATAACGCCTACGGAACGCATATTGGTCAGGGCTGCGAAGTACTGGCCGATGCTGCGGTCGAGACCTGCGTTTGCAATCTCCTCGCGGTAAATGGCATCTGCCTCCTGTACCATTTTTACTTTCTCAGCGGTTACTTCGCCGATGATGCGGATTCCAAGCCCCGGGCCCGGGAACGGCTGACGGTATACCAGCTTTTCCGGAATACCAAGCTCCAGACCTGCCTTACGGACCTCATCCTTGAACAGATCGCGCAGCGGCTCGATGATCTCCTTGAAATCAACATAGTCAGGAAGTCCCCCGACATTGTGATGGGACTTGATGACAGCGGACTCACCGCCCAGGCCACTCTCTACGACGTCCGGGTAGATGGTTCCCTGTACCAGGAAATCCACAGCGCCAATTTTCTTTGCCTCTTCCTCGAATACACGGATAAATTCCTCACCGATGATCTTACGCTTGCGCTCCGGTTCCTCTACGCCTTTTAACTTTGCATAGAAACGCTCCTGCGCGTTCACGCGGATGAAGTTTAAATTATACGGGCCGTTTGGTCCAAATACTTCCTCGACCTCGTCTCCCTCGTTCTTACGAAGCAGGCCATGATCTACGAATACGCAGGTCAGCTGGTCTCCAACTGCCTTTGCCAGCATAACTGCTGCTACGGAGGAATCTACGCCGCCGGACAATGCGCAGAGCACTTTACCCTTGCCGACCTTCTCACGAACTGCCTTAATGGTGTTCTCTACGAATGCATCCATCTTCCAGTCGCCTGCACAGCCACAGACTTCATATACGAAGTTGGACAGCATCTTGGTTCCCTCTACGGTATGCAGTACTTCCGGATGGAACTGGATTGCGTAAAGCTTCTTCTCCTCGCACTCTGCTGCTGCCACCGGGCAGTCCGATGTGTGGGCAATGATCTTAAATCCAGGAGCTTCTTTCTCAATGTAGTCGTTATGGCTCATCCAGCAGATGGTCTTCTCGGATACATTGCCAAACAGCTTGCTGGACTTGTCCACGGTTACTTCAATCTTTCCGTACTCACGAACAGGAGCCTTGCAGACATGTCCGCCCAATACATGGCTCATGAGCTGCGCGCCATAGCAGAGTCCCAGTACCGGAATACCAAGCTCAAACAGCTCTTTGCTGCAGGTAGCAGCGCCCTCCTCGTACACGCTGTTTGGACCGCCGGTCAGGATAATGCCCTTCGGATTCATTTCTTTAATCTTTTCGATATCAGTCTTGTAAGAATAAATCTCACAATACACATTGCACTCACGTACACGGCGGGCAACCAGCTGGTTGTACTGACCGCCAAAGTCGATTACAACAATCTTCTCTCTGTTCACGAGTCTTCCTCCTATTTTTTGTGATAAAACCGAAGTAACTCAGTTTCATCTTGATGTATCTCACGCTATTATACCTAAAAACACCGTACTATACAAGTGGGTTCCGCAAAATTGGCAAAATCCTCAGTCTCTGCCGCGTTCTGTAAAATTTTCCGTTCAAAAGCTCCTGCTTCTGAATAACCGCTGTCTTTTTCTTCCTTACAATTCACTTGCCAACTGTTTAAGATTCCCAGTAACACCTTGTTTTATCCCGGAAATATGGGATAATGAAAGCAAAGAGAGGAGGAACTGATTATGAAGAAAAAACTGATTACCCTTATGCTTGCATCCATCGTTCTGACCGGCTGTGGGGCTGCATCCAGGAATGCTTCCTCACAGGTTTATATGGCAGAAACTGCCGCCGCTTATGACACGGCTTCCGGGGCAGGAAATGGAATGCCTGCCAGCTTTTCCAAATCCGCCACCACTAATTTTGATTCTGAAGCTTCTTTTGATGATTCCGATTCTGCCCAGTTATCAGAAAATGATATCCTGTCCCAGAATCCGGAAAAAAATCCGGATACAGATCCATCTGGCTCCGAAAACGCCTCTGCCGAAACTTCCCAGGCGCCCATGGAACGCAAGTTGATCCGCAACGTGAACATGGATCTGGAAACCCGGGAATTTGACACCCTCACAAAATCCATTACCGATGCGGTAACTGCTTTTGGCGGCTATATCCAGCAGTCTGATGTCTCCGGCAACAGCCTGAACTGGTCCGGTGACCGCTCCAGCCGTTACTCCACCATCACAGCCCGCATTCCATCCGACAAGCTGGATGCCTTTCTCACAGAAGTATCCAGCCAGGGAAACGTCACCTACAAAAACGAAAGCGTGCAGGATGTGACCCTCCAGTACACTGATATCACCAGCCGGAAGAAAACACTCCAGATGGAGCAGGAACGCTTATGGGCGCTTCTGGAAAAGGCTGAATCTGTTGATGCTGTCATTGCCCTTGAATCCCGCCTTTCCGAAGTCCGCTACCAGTTGGAATCCCTGGAGTCCCAGCTTCGCACCCTGGATAACCAGATCGTGTACAGTACCGTTTACCTCTCCATCCAGGAAGTCCAGGTTCTCACCTCCACTGACCCGGATACCATTCTGGTCCGCATCCAGAAAGGACTCAGCCGCAGTTTGAACCAACTGCAAGTCTCCTCCGTAGATTTTGTGGTGTGGTTCATATCCAGCCTCCCGATTCTCCTGGTACTGGCAGTGCTGATCTTGATTGTAATCGTAGTTTTTCGGAAAATCTTCAGGAAGCAGGATTTTAGAAAAAGCAAAAAAACAACTAAAAATGAAACAAAGGCCGCAAACGTTGAAGCAAAAGAAGAAAACAAATAGAAATACCAACTTAAAAGCAATACCAATATAGGTCCGAAGCCGGTAATCCCGGCATTCCGCTGCGCAAAATATGGGTATTGTGTTCGGACGATGCAGCTGACAGATGTTTGCGGATAGTCGGACTCACCGTCCGCCTCCCTCAAACACCAGTCGCTGCATAGCCGGACACGTATACCCATATTTATGCTCCGCGGAATGCCGGGATAACCGGCTTCTGCTGTATTGGCCCCGCTACGAGAGAAATAAAATCAGCCAGAACGGTACTGATAAAAGCCATGATTTCCAGCTTTTACCAGTACCATTCTGGCTGTGTTTTTTATTGCAGCAGAATAGCCAGGAAAACAGAAGCAGGCCGGGGTGGTATCCTGCGTAGCATAAATAGAAGTGCAACGTGTCCGGCTATGTGGCGACTGACGTTTTCGGGAGGCGAACGATCAGTCCGACTATCCGCAAACGGCTGTCAGCCACATCGTCCGAACACAGCACTTCTATTTTGCGAAGCGGGATACCGCCCCGGCCTGCTTCGGACCTTTCGTGACTATTCTTAAATTTTTATTTCCTGAGCTTCCGAATCTCCTCCCCCAGCTCCTTCGCGCTCTCTATCATTCCATCAAACGCCCCGTACTGGTACAGATTCATCACAAAGATTCCGATCGGCACCGCGATGATCATGCCGGATATTCCATGAATCTTAAAGCCAAGATACAGAAACACCAGGGTCCACAGCGGCGGCAGACCCATGGAATCTCCTACGATTTTGGGCTGGATGACCTGGCGAATGACCTGGGTCAGGACATAGAGCAAAGCCAGGCCGGCTGCAAGCGGATAATCCGCCGACAAAAGCTTGAACAGTGCCCAGGGAATCAGCACGGTTCCGGTTCCGAACAGTGGCAGGAAATCAAGGATTGCCACCAGTACACCAATCAGAAACGCGTATTTGATTCCAAGCACCAGAAATCCAACCACCAGAATGACCGCTACCACAAACATGATGCGGAACTGGGCCAGAAAATATCCGCCAATCAGTTTTTTAACATCATTTTTCAGATAACGACCATAGCCTTTGACACTCTCCGGCAAATGTTTTTTCCAGAATTCCACGATTTTATCCTGCTCCGCAATAAAGAAATAGGAAGAAAGGATCGTCACAATCACATTGACCAGCGCGTTCGGAATTCCTTTTGCAACATTTCCGGCAACTTCTACAGTCGGAGAGGCGATTTTCTGCACAACCAGACTGGCCGCATGGCTGATGCTTCCAGCCAGCTCCTGCCAGTTTGTCTGCACCTGCTCCGGCAGTCTGGAAAACAGGCTGGCAAACCGGACAGAAATCTCCTGAAGGTCTGCCGACAGCGCATCATACAATACCGGAAGATCTTTTGCCAGCTCCACTGCCTGCAAAATCAGTCTGGACACAAGAAAATAGCTTAATCCGATAATCAGGGCCAGCACAGCCACCACGATCAGCACGGAACTGTGTTTCCGCACTATTTTTACCCGGCTTTCCAGAAAGCGTACCAGCGGATTGGCAATCATGGCTATGATCCATCCGATCACAAAGGGCATGAAAAATTTCAGAAGCTTTGCTCCAAGCAGGCAGACCAGCAAAATCTCCACTGCCGGAATCACAATATTCAAAATCAAACGGGCATAACGTCTGTCCATACAATCACCTTCTTAATTTCAGTCGCGGCTGTGCAACGTTTTCACAGTCACGAACAAAAATCCATTTCCGATTGACACCGTCGATGAACTGGTTGATCGCTTTCATACTTTTCCCCGATATTCCCATTTTCATACCCATATATATGATTTACTGCGCCAAATACTTCTCCAGGAACGCAAATAATGCTTCCATCTCCTCCCGCGTACCAATGCTGATGCGCAGATAATTAGAAAGTCTTGGCTGGTCAAAATACCTCACGTAGATCTGCTGCTTTTTCAGCGCTTCAAACAGCTCCTTTGCCGATACCCGGTTGTGGGAAGCAAAGATGAAGTTTGACATGGAATCCGGGAAGGTAAAGCCAAGCTCTGTCAGACGGGTCTTGGACCACTCTCTGGTATCGATGATCTTCTGCACAGTCTCCTTAAAATACACATCATCCTTTACCGTCTCCGTTCCCAGGATCAGAGATGGCATATTCATGGTGTAGGAGTTGTAGGAATATTTTACATCGTTCAACGCCTTGATGAGATCCGGATGACCAATGGCAAAACCAATACGCATGCCTGCCATGGAACGGGATTTGCTGAAGGTCTGCACCACCAGCAGGTTCTCATACTTTTTAATCAGTTCCAGAGCGGATTTGCCGCCAAAATCAATATATGCTTCGTCTACGATCACCACTACATCCTGGTTATGGCGGATCATATCCTCCACAGCTTCTAAGGACAACAGAAGACCGGTCGGCGCGTTCGGGTTTGGAAAGATCACGCCGCCGTTTTCCCGGTAGTAATCCTCCGGGTGAATACAGAAATTCGCATCCAGGGCCGGAGTCTCATATGGAATGGCAAACAGATCTGCCCACACTTTATAAAAAGAATAGCTCACATCCGGGAATAACACCGGTTTTTCCGAGTTAAAGAAGGTCAGAAAGCTCATGGCAATGACATCGTCGGAACCAACCCCCACAAAGACCTGGTCATCACCCACACCGTAATATTCTGCCAGTGCATGCACCAGATCAGACGCGGTTGGATCCGGATATTTGCGGAAACGGTCAATGTCCATATGTTTCAGTGCCTCAGCCACTCCAGGCGCTGGCGGATATGGATTTTCATTGGTATTTAACTTGATCAGCCGGTCCCCCTTCGGCTGCTCCCCCGGTACATAAGGAACTACTTTACGAATATTACTCTCCCATGCTCTCATTTTCGTGTCCTGCCACTCAAAATGTGTGTAAATAGACGCACATCGAGATAATATAGGTTCTCACGAACTCTACTTACTGCTTCATCGTGTATGCTTTTGATTGACCGAAATCATATCTACTTGCAGGTTCTTGTACACTCCACAGTCGTTAATTCCCGAATAAGCCTTCGGTACATGCTTACGTTTGCGTTTGACTATGCAACTTCGTAAGTTATAGCATCTCTCAAATTAAGCGCAGCATTAAAGTCCCTGTCTTCAACATAACCGCATTCGCATCTGTAAATTCTATCCGAAAGTTTTAAATCTCTCTTGATGCGACCACAGCGGTGGCACATTTTTGAAGATGGATACCATCTGGCTACTACTCTTAACTCAATACCGTTTTCATTACATTTAGATTGAAGTTTTGCTCTAAACTCATAAAACTTCTGTGATGCAACGGCTTTTGAAAGATGTCGGTTCTTCATCATTCCTTTTACATTTAAGTCCTCAATCGTTATATAAGATGGTTTGGTTTTTACTATCTCAGCGATTGTCTTGTTAATGTAATCCGTACGGACATTATCTATCTTATGATGAAATTTTTGTACCTTGAGCTTTTGTTTCTGTATATTTGCTCTTTGAGTGACTTCTCCTTTCTTTAAGTTTTCATACTTTCGAGAGAGACACCTTTGTTCTCGAATAAGTTGCTTTTCAAGTTTCTTTAATCTTGCAGATTTGTTAATGTTCTTATACGTTTTACCATTGGAAACAATAGCGAAATCCTTTAAAACAAGGTCAATACCAATTCCATCGTTAGAGTTATTAGCAATCTGGCCATCAGGAATTTCCACAAGAACGGAAACATAAAATTTGTCAACTTTGATTGAAACTGAACCACTTTTGATTATATATCCATCTTTGGTTGTTGGAATGTATCCCTTTTCTTTGATACGTACCCAACCTAAAGTTGGAATGTTGATACGATGCCTTTCGCAAATACAGTCCTTTGGATTATTCTTAACGAAGTACATCTTCACATCAGATTTACCTTTCTTTTTGTAATTAGGGAAAGCACTCTGATGTTTGAAAAATCTTGTAAAAGCAGTACACCCACATTCGATTGAATGCTTTACAGATTTTGAACTTACTTCCTTAACCCAAGAATATTCTGGATGGTTTGGAAGATACTCGTTGTTAAGCCAGACACTAAACGATTTACCACTCATAAACTTTTTGCCATTATCATAAAGTTCTTTATTATGAGTAAGATAGAAGTTATAGATGTACCTACAAGTTCCTATCGTCTTGCGTATCTTGATTTTCTGCTCTTCTGTTGGATTTATTTCCGTCTTGAAGCTCTTTAGCAATTTCCTCATCCCTTTCTATTTGTTTTTTATATTTACGAAGTCCATATAACCTACAAGAGAATACATGGAGTATTGAAACAATATCCTGCACGAGTTCTTCTTGAGGCGATAGTTCTTCATTGTTTACTACCACTATGGTTGTATTGAACTTCATACAGAATTTTTCAAACCAATCATAGCCAAATCGGATAAATCTATCCTTATGAGTTACGATAATGGTTTTGATTTTCTGTTCCATTACTTCATCTAATAATTCGTTCCATTTCTTGCGATTGTAATTAAGACCGCTCCCATAATCTTCAATACATTGGTCTACGATAATACCTTTAGCATTACAAAACTGTCGTAGAAATGTGACTTGTTTTTGTAAATCATCTTTTTGATTTCTTGTAGAGACTCTGGCATAAATGACAACTTGACGCGTATCATCTTCTGTATTTATGCCTTTGAATTGAAGATATTGGTCGTAAGTGTAATAACGCCTATCAGTTGGAGTACGTTTTGCTTTTAGAGTTCCTTCTCTATCCCAACGCTGTAACGTTTTGACAGAAACACCTAGCAATTCAGCAAAATCTTTTGGTTTGTAATTTGTGATATTTGATGTATTCATAGTATACCTCCATGAGTACATTTAAACACATATTATCATATTTGACAACTTATTCAGTTATTTAAAGTGTCCTCCTGTCTGTCGTTTTGCTGTGAAGTCGGATCATTTCAGCGATTATTTCTTCAATCCATATTCCTTTGCCACTGCCTCAAATGCCGGCAGGGAACGCTCGATCTGCTCATAAGATACGCAGTAAGCAATCCGCACATACCCCGGGCATGCAAAAGAGCTTCCCGGTACCAGCAGCAGATTGTGTTTCTGGGCCTGTGCGCAGAATGCTTTGTCATCCGCAATCGGAGCTTTCACGAACAAATAAAAAGCACCCTCCGGTTTGATACATTCAAATCCGAATTCCTTTAAGCTGTTGTATAACAGATTCCGGTTCTTATCGTAAGCACTCAGATTCACAGCAGCACCCTTTTCGATGCAGCGCTTGATCACTCTCTGAATCAGAGACGGCGCATTGACACAGCCAATGACGCGGTTTGCAATGGTTGCAGCCGTAAAAACCTCTTTGCTGTCGGTCAGTTCATCCGGAATTACCAGATAGCCGATACGCTCACCCGGCAGAGACAAGGACTTACTGTAGGAGTAGCACACCACGGTATTTGCGTAATACTTTGTCACATACGGAACCACTGCGCCATCGTATGCCAGTTCCCGGTAAGGCTCATCGGAAATCAGCACGATCTCGGTTCCAAACTCTGCGCTCTTTACACGGAGAATATCTGCCAGACGGGTCAGAGTCTCATCAGAATAGATGACACCGGTCGGGTTATTCGGAGTATTGATGATGACCGCCTTGGTGCGCGCGGTAATCTTCTCTGCAAACTCCTCCAGATTCGGCTGGAAATCTACGGTATTCGGAGATACCACAACCAGCCTGCCATCGTAATTACGCACATAGTTTCCATACTCTACGAAATATGGCGCAAAGGTCATGACCTCATCCTCCAGATCCAGAATGGTCTTTAAAATGATGTTTAAGCCACTGGCCGCGCCTACCGTCATCAGGATGTTCCCTTGACCAAATTTTGTGCCGAAACGGCGGTTCAAATCCTGCGCGATGGTCTCCCGCACATCTTCATAGCCGGAATTGCTCATATATCCGTGAATGAAAGTGGAATCCTCCTCCTTTAACGTTTCCAGGATGGAATCCTCCACCTCCTGTGGAGCCGGTACATTCGGGTTTCCAAGGCTGAAATCGTAAACATTTTCCGCACCATAAATAGCTGCAAGGCGTTTTCCCTCTTCAAACATTACCCGGATCACAGAATTATTCTGGACCAGCGGATTCATTTTTTTCGAAATCATTTCCATATCCTCCTCATCGCAGTATTTCGTAGTTCATATTCCATTTATTTACCAGCGGCTTGCCCGCAGATGGTAAAACAAAGCCATGATCCCGGTCAGGATCAGATAAAACCAGGTGGTTGTATTGGAAAACCAGGTGGTAAAGAAGGACAGCATCAGATATGCCGCAAACTGCGCATACAGAAGATATCCCAGCGGATTTCGCATTTCCCTGAGTTTCACCACCAGAATATAGGCAATCGCTCCCAGAACGCAGGAAAAAAGAAGTACTCCGATCCATCCAAAATCATAATAGGAATCGTAGAACAGCGTCAGGGTCGTCAGCTCGGTCTTGTCCACATAAATCGGAAAATTGATCAGCTGAGGAAAGAAAAACTTCAGCCCCGACAGCGCCCACAGTGGAAACAGCCCCTTAAGGCCAAAGCTGTGCCCTGGAAGCGCGCCCACCAGGCAGTTGAAATTATCGTAGTTATTCGCAATATAGATATATGGCTGGCTGACGAAGATCGGCATAGAGGCGTTCTTCATCTCAAAAATCCCGTTCAGATATTCAATGTTGTGACTCCTTGCCACCGTCAGAATCAGATAAAACGGAATCATTACCACAAAAAGTCCGAAAAGCCAGCCCGGATGGAACAGTTTCTGCAAGGAAATGTAGGTAAATGCTGCCAGCAGCACTGCGAACACCAGCTGGAAACGGGATACGCAGAGAATCGGGATCAGCAGGGAGATGGCTGTCATGACCAGCGCCGCAAGGAGAAGTCTCTCGCTTCCCCGTCCATTGCGCATATGAACATAAAGCACCGTCAGGGACGGAACCAGCACACAGGATACCGTGAAATAATGGATTCCCGTGAGATGGAATTCTGAGTATGCATGTGGAACCCCGCGCAAAAACAGCGGTACATAGCCCAGTATAACTGCCTCTGCGACAAAGCATCCAAGAGATAATACGGTAAGGCCACAGATCATGGCAAAAACCGGCCTGGGGTCCCCGGAAAAGCTTCTCCACCTGCCATAGCCGTCGTAACCGGAACCGTACACGCGGACCAGAATTTCGAAAACCAGCCAGAACCCTATGAACGCCAGAAACAGACAAAACCAGGTCATGTTCGACCAGTCGGTCTGTAAGCTGCTAAGCTTCAGACAGGCAAGGCCCTCTCCTCCAACCCAGAACAGAGAGAACAGACCACGCAGATGGATCAGGTTCTTATATTTCCGGTAATCCTCCATATAAAGCCAGCCTGCCGCTGCCAGAAGCAGGAGGCCGGATATCAGGTAATGACCAAACCGGGCCAGTATATAAGATGCCAGATAACAGATAAGATAAACTGCCATGATCGTCTCTCCTCGTGAATGTGTTTTCTTCTTTTTATAAATGGCTGCCGCCTGCAGCGCAGGTGACAGCCAGTATATTTGTTTAAGCCTGACCAGCCATAAATTCCCTCATGTACGACTCTACCTCCGCCGCGGTGGCAAAGCTCATTGCCTTGTCCGCAACCGCCTGAAGCTCCTGGGTGCTGTATCCGGTAATCAGCTTTCTGGAATACAGAATGGCAGATGCGCTCATGCTGAACTCATTTAAGCCAAAGGCCAGAAGCAGTGGAATCATAAGCGGGTCGCTTGCTGCCTCACCGCACATGCCCACCATAATACCGGCCTCACGGCCACAGGTGATAATGCGCTTAATGCTGCGCAGCACCGCCGGGTTAAAGGTGGAATACAGGTAAGAAACCTTGTCATTTCCGCGGTCCACGGACATGGTATACTGGGTCAGGTCGTTGGTTCCAATGCTGAAAAATGCTGCTTCCTTCGCAAACACATCTGCCATCAGGGATGCTGCAGCGGTCTCCACCATGATACCAACTTCAATATCTTTCTTATATGGGATGTTCTGTTCATCCAGTTCTTTCTTGATTTCTTCAATCAGGGCCTTTGCCTCGCGAAGCTCCTCAATGCAGGTTACCATTGGCACCATGATCTTAATGTTGCCATAGGCACTGGCACGAAGCAGGGCGCGAAGCTGCGGTTTGTATACATCGTCCTTCCGGTCCAGACAGAAACGGATGGCCCGGTAGCCCAGGAACGGATTCTCGTCTTTGGTAAGTCCCATATATGGAATCTCTTTGTCTCCGCCGATATCCAGGGTACGGATGATAACAGGCTTGCCCTTTAAGCCCTCTGCCACCGTCTTGTAAGCCTCAAACTGCTCTTCTTCCGTCGGCATAGCCGTGCGGTCCATGAATAAAAACTCGGTACGAAACAGGCCTACGCCCTCGCCGTCATACTGGAGTACCTTTTCCAGATCCTCCGGCTTGCCAATGTTGGCAACCAATTCAATGCGCACGCCGTCTTTGGTCACAGTCGGCTTTCCGATGTACTGTTCCAGTTCTTTTTTCTCTTTCAGGAATTTCTCACGCTTTGCGGAGAAATCATCCACCACGTTCTGATCCGGATCTATATAGACAGTTCCCTCGCTGCCATCCAGAACAATCACGTGGCCGTTCTTTACCTGATTCATCAGATCCGGTACCGCTACCACGGCCGGAATTTCCAGAGCACGGGCCAGAATCGCGCTGTGGGAAGTCTTACCACCAAGCTCAGTTACAATACCGGCTACATTCTCCGGCTTGATTCCTGCTGTCATGGATGGGGTAAGATCCTTTGCTACCAGAATGGTTCCTGCCGGGAGGGATGCGATATCCACGCTCTCTACGCCAAGCAGCTCCCGCTGCATACGAGTCTTGATATCCCGCATGTCAGTTGCTCTCTGCTGCATCAGTTCGTCATCCATGGACGCGAACAAATCCGCGTAGGTGGTGCAGACCTGCTCAATGGCATATTCCGCACAGATGCTCTCCCCGGTAATCGCCGTCTCAATCTCTCCAGTCAGCATCGGATCCATCAGAAGCATCATGTGGCCCTGCATGATCTCTGCTTCCTTCTCCCCTACTCTGGTCGCGAGATCTGCCGCAAGCTCCTCCGTTTTCTTAAGAGTCAGGTCGAGCGCGCCCTTAAAACGCTCCACCTCTGCTGCCGCGTCACGGACAGTCTCCCGTTTGATCACCAGTTCTTTTTCTTCTACGATCACAGCGTTCCCAATGCCGATACCAGAAGAAGCGTTAGTACCCTTTAACATGATACGTCCTCCTTATTAATTATTAATTTGTATATGAAACCGCAAAGTCAGATTTCGCGGATATCATCTCTCTGTGGTCTTTTACTCCCCAAGACCGCTTTCGATTACTCCAATGATCCCGTCCAGAGCTTCCTGCTCATCCGGACCCTCGCAGATGAACTCTACCTCGTCGCCGCATTTGATGCAGGCTCCCAGCACACTGAGTACACTCTTTGCGTTGGATGTGGTGTTGCCAAAATGAAATTTGATGGATGATTTGTACTTGATGGCTTCATTGCAAAGCACCCCGGTCGGGCGAAGATGAAGTCCTGATACGTTTTTGATAACAATTTTTCTGCTAACCATGTTATCCCTCTTTCTGTCAGCCGGCATTTGCGCCGTTTGTCTCTGTATTCTGCGACTTTGTAATATCGTTTTCCGCTCCGGTTTCTGTCTCGGTGGTTTCTTCCTCTGCCGCGGTTGTCTGTTCCAGCTGCGCGGCAGGGCCACCCGCTGTAACTTCCACGGTAAACGCGGAAACGGAAATCAGTTTAAAGTTTTTTCCAAGTCCGCTCATATTCAGGGTTCCGTTATGGTTTCCCAGCTGCATGCCGGACAGGTTGATGGCCGCCTTTAAATCGGCTGCCTTTAAGGTATCGAGATCCTCCTTCAGTCCCTGAAGCTTCACCTCAATCCGCGCTGGCGACAGATGGTAATGATAATAATCTGCGCCATTTTCCATGGAAATATCCGACTCACTCAGGCTTATCATCCTGGTAGTGAGCTGTTCTACCTTCAGGCGTATGGTTACGTTCGCGTCATCCGCATTGGCCAGTGTTACATCCTCCGGCAGGTAATCATTCAGATTGACGGTCACCACCTTATCCTGCGTTGCTCCTGAAACACTGAGCACAGAGGAAGGAATGGTGATCTTGTTCACCGATGCCAGGCTGTTTTTCAGGCCGAGCACGGAAACACTCTTCGCACTGCTCTCCACACCGGTATACTGATAACCGGAAGCTGCGGTTCCTGTCACCTCAAAATCAAGCGGAAGGTTTTTTACCTTGCTGATTTCCAGGCTGTACTGAATCTCTGACGGATTCACGCTCACGCGGTCACTGACTGTGATTTCGTTGCCATTGGCATCATAAAACACCGGCTCTGCTGTACCATCCGTGCTGCTTTCCAGTCCATTTACATTGAGTTCGATTCCCACATGATTGATCAGGCCAACCTGGGAGGTCGGACCTTCCACAGTTACATGGTCCGGTGTCAGAACCGCTTTATTCACTGCGTAATCCTCCGCCAGATTTCCGTATGTGTTCATGATCAGTGAGAACTGCTTGCTCTGAAGTTCTTCTGTCTGAATGCGCACTACGCCCGGGCGGCTTTCCGCATTGGAAACCAGTTCCTTGTTATTCAATACTTCGATTTTTACCTGAACAGACCCGGTCACATCATACAGCTCCGCCAGATCTACATAAGCACGGAAATCTGAGGAACGAATCTTGTAGGCATCTTTTGTCCGCACATCAAAATATACCGTTACCGTATCTTTTCCGCCAAGTTCATAGGTTCTTCCTGCCTTGGTCAGTACCTGTTCGTTTACAATCTCCAACGGTACTTCCTTGCTTCCGGTCACTTCCGGATTGGAGACATTCACAACGACCAGCCACACAAAAAATGCCAGAAAACAGGAAAGAATCTTAAGTCCAAGATTATTTATCAGTTTTTCTTTCATTTCTGCGTTTTCCCTTCCAGATCTTTAACAGTGTGCCATTGCTCTCTTCCTGATTTTCTGCTACCGCCAGTGCCCTGCGCAGGTCTTCTGCCGTGGAGATTCTTCTGAGTCTGCCGTTTTCTACCACAGAAACTCTTCCGGTCTCCTCGGATACGACCACGGTAAGGCTGTCTGTGACCTCACTGATGCCAACCGCAGCGCGGTGTCTGGTTCCCAGATCCTTGCTGATGGTCATGTTGTCGGACAGCGGCAGATAACAGGTTGCCGCCGTGACACGGTTTCCGCGGATTACTACCGCGCCATCGTGAAGCGGTGTGTTGTGCTCAAAAATATTGATCAGGAGCTGGCTGCTGACCAGTCCGTTGATTTCAATACCGGTACGCTCAATCTCTTTCAGGGAAACGTTCCGCTCAATAACCATGAGGGCTCCGGTCTTCACCTTGGCCATCTCAAAGGTTGCCTTGACGATTTCATTGACTGTGCGGTCAGTAAAGCCCTGATTTTCCTGATTGCTTTCAAGGGAAAAAATCTCAGAGATCAGATTTCTGCTTCCCAGCTGCTCCAGAGCCTTACGCAGTTCCGGCTGGAAGATGATTACCAGCGCCGTTACCGCGATACCGCCCGTTCTTCCCAGAATCCAGAGGATCGTGTCCCAGTGAAAGATGGCTGCCGCTACCGCGAATGCCATGATCATGGCAATGCCCCGCAGCAGATACCAGGCTTTGGTACTCTTGATCCATAACAATGCATAATATACCAGGATCGTCAGTATGATGATCTCGGTCAAATTAGAAACTGTAATTCTTGGCAAAAAGGAGATCCAGGAGCGCATGCCCTGAAAAACCATCTCCAAATCCTGGAATATGCCAGTCATACCTGGTCCTCGCTTTCTATTCTATATTAATACCACTTATTCTCCTGCCCTGCGGTCATGTCTACCGCGGGCCGGATTGTTGATGCGCTGTACTTTTACATCGGTCCGCGCTACTGCCACCTTCGGCACAGCCTTTACATAGTACACGTAATCATCGTCCTCGTACTGTACGTATTCTGTCCGTGTGTAATCTACCGTAAACACGAAGAAATGATACAGCAGAGCCACTGCCAGGGAAAGTAGCGCCCCGATCAGAAGCTCCGGGACCGGCATGGAAACATGGAAGAGGAAATCTCCCACAAATACCGCTACCAGCTGCGCGATGGTTCCGGTTACAATGGCAATTTCCCATGCGTAATCCAGTGACATGTTGTGGAGCAGATATACACAGAGAATACCAACCACACATACCATGATCATGACCACCATCTCCTGGCTGGAAAGAAGGCCGCGGATGATCTGTACAAACTTCTGGGTAATGTCCACCGATGCGTCATTGGTCAGCACACCTGCGTTCTGCTTTACATAGGAAATAATGTAATAAATCACAACGCCGCTGCCCACCGGAACCACGCTGAGAAGACTTCCCGACAGCCCCGCCAGAAGCGGAACCGCAAACGGAATCTTCAGCAGAAATGCCATAGGTGTCAGCACCAGCCAAAAGCTGTCTCCCGGCTGAAATCCGTAATACAGCAGGATGAGGATGATCAGGATAACCGCCGCGATCAGCGCGGTCTCCATGGATACCGCATAGATATGCGCCAGCATGACGGCTCCAAGCAGGCATCCAATTGCTCCATAAGGCAGAAACGCGCTCACAAGCGCCACTGCCAGCAAAGCCACCGGCCCCGTAAGTTCCGGGCGATAGCCAATGTTTCCATTTAACAGGGCCATAGCCGCCAGACTGTATAAAAATTTGATGACGCCGTTTACCGGTGTCGCGTATTTTCCGTAAAATGATTTCAGCCGTTCTTTAAGCACGAGAAACATCATCATAGCGGCTGCCCTCCTTTGTCAGTTCTCTGGTCCGGCTCTGAACGTCGTAGCGTTTCTCCAGCCGTTTCAGCTTTGCGATGTAGACCCGCATGCCACGCCTTGCGTATTCGTAGCGTTTGCTGCTGACAATCCAGGTGATGATGAGATACAGCACCAGACCGGCCACATACAAAGCCGCGCCTGCTTTGGCTGCGCCGACAACCTCATCCAGTTCCATTACATTTAAAAGACGCTCCATGCTGTAAAGCACCCACATGAGCGCGCATAAAATGAAGCATACGGTATAAGCAAAAAAGGAGCGCAGTATGCGTCCGCTGATATAATCACTGCGGAAATAACGGTTCGCCGGAAAAATATGTTTTCCCTCCCGCTTTTCAAACAGGGCAATTCCTGTCATCAGTTTGATTTTGTCTTCATTGAGCATAAAGTCGTTCTCCATTTTCTTTTTGCGTCCGCTGTTCGTCAGCTCGTTACATTGTACCATAATTATTCTGTCAATGCCACCGTTCAAGACGCATTTTTTCCTATATTTTCAGTATAACACAAAAATACCGCCATGTAAAACACGGCGGTATTCTCACAACTTATTTTGTCTGTTTTGTAACGGTCTTGTAACTGTTCAGTACCCTCACAGTTACACGGTCTTTTATTCGTCTACGCTGTAATTCGGAGCCTCTTTGGTGATGTGGATATCATGCGGATGGCTCTCTTTTAAGGATGCTGCGGAAATCTTTACGAAACGTCCGGTCTCCTGTAAGGTCGGGATGTCTTTTGCTCCACAGTAGCCCATACCGGAACGAAGTCCGCCAAGCATCTGGAATACGGTATCCTCTACCATGCCCTTGTATGCCACACGGCCCTCAACGCCTTCCGGAACCAGCTTCTTCGCGTCGGACTGGAAGTAACGGTCCTTACTTCCGTTCTCCATGGCTGCGATGGAACCCATACCACGGTAAACCTTGTATTTTCTTCCCTGATACAGCTCGAAGGTTCCCGGGCTCTCGTCACATCCGGCGAACATGCTTCCCATCATGCAGACATTGCCGCCTGCTGCGATGGCCTTGGTGATGTCTCCGGAGTACTTGATACCGCCATCTGCGATGATCGGGATGCCGTACTCTTTTGCGACTGCGTAGCAGTCCATAACAGCGGTGATCTGCGGAACACCGATACCTGCAACGACACGGGTGGTACAGATGGAACCAGGTCCGATACCAACCTTAACTGCATCAACACCAGCCTCAATCAGGGCTTTGGTTGCTTCACCGGTTGCCACGTTACCTGCGATAACCTGAAGATCCGGATAAGCTTCCTTGATCATTCTGACACAGCGCAGAACATTCTCGGAATGTCCATGAGCGGAATCCAGAACAACAACATCGACATGAGCCTTCACCAGTGCTTCCACACGGTCCAGAACATTGGCAGTAATACCAACAGCAGCGCCGCAGAGCAGGCGTCCCTGTTCGTCCTTTGCGGACAGCGGATATTTGATCTGTTTCTCAATATCCTTGATGGTGATGAGTCCCTTTAAGTTGAAGTCATCATCTACAATCGGAAGTTTCTCGACTCTTGCCTTAGCCAGAATGCGTTTTGCTTCCATAAGGGTGATGCCCTCTTTGGCGGTAACCAGATGCTCGGAAGTCATGCACTCCTTGATCTTCTTGGAGAAATCCTCCTCAAATTTTAAATCACGGTTGGTGATGATACCAACCAGCTTGCGACCCTCTGTGATCGGCACACCGGAGATGCGGAACTTCGCCATAAGCTCGTCTGCGTCCTTTAAGGTATGCTCCGGGGAGAGGAAAAACGGATCCGTGATGACACCATTCTCTGAACGTTTTACCTTGTCTACTTCCTCTGCCTGCGCTTCAATTGACATGTTTTTGTGAATGATACCAATACCACCCTGACGCGCCATGGCAATTGCCATACGGTGTTCTGTAACGGTATCCATGCCCGCACTCATAAGCGGAATGTTCAGTTTGATCTTCTTGGTCAGATAAGTGGTTAAATCTACCTGATTCGGAATAACCTGGGAATAAGCCGGCACCAGGAGCACATCGTCAAACGTAATGCCCTCACCAATAATTGTACCCATTATTCGTTTCCTCTCTTTCTTTGGTTTTTGTGTTCATAAAGATTCCATGACAATCGTGTTTTCATTATTAGCGCAACTAATATTTCGATGTCGTTAGATCTATTGGACTTATTAATTGCATATTGTAGCAAATTTCTGTCCGCTTGTCAAATACTTCTGTAAGGAAATTGTCCGCGTATATTTTTGTTCAAAAAAAGCAGGCGAAACCGCCCCGATGGGGTGATTTCGCCTGTGAGTTTGTTGGATTGGGGTGTTGCCTGCCGAGGTAAACTCGTGAACCCCGCGCTCACTACATCATTCCGCCCATGCCGCCGCCTGCTGGCATTGCCGGGGTTTCTTCTTTGATGTTGGCTACTACGGACTCGGTGGTCAGAAGGGTGGATGCTACGCTGGTTGCGTTCTGCAGTGCGCTTCTGGTTACCTTAGCCGGATCAAGAATACCAGCCTTGATCATATCTACATACTCTTCCTTGTATGCATCAAAACCATAGCCTACTGGAGACTCTTTCACCTTGTTGATGATAACGGAGCCTTCCAGACCTGCGTTTGCGGAGATGTGGAACAGCGGAGCCTCCAGAGCTTTCAGGATGATCTTACCGCCGGTCTTCTCATCGCCCTCAAGAGCGTCTACAACAGACTTGATCTCCTGGGTTACGTGTACATATGCGGAACCGCCGCCTGCGATGATACCTTCCTCAACCGCTGCTCTTGCTGCAGACAGTGCATCCTCCATACGGAGTTTTGCTTCTTTCATTTCGGTCTCGGTTGCTGCGCCGACACGTACAACTGCTACGCCGCCTGCCAGTTTTGCAAGACGCTCCTGCAGTTTCTCTTTGTCGAACTCAGAGGTGGTCTCTGCGATCTGGGCACGGATCTGGGCAACTCTTGCTGCGATCTCGTCCTTGTTGCCGCAGCCATCCACGATGATGGTGTTCTCTTTCTGTACCTTAACAGATTTCGCACGACCAAGCTGCTCCATGGTGGTATCTTTCAGTTCCAGGCCAAGCTCCTCGGAGATAACGGTACCGCCGGTCAGGATAGCCAGGTCTTTTAACATCTCTTTTCTTCTGTCGCCGTAGCCCGGTGCCTTAACACCAACAACGGTGAAGGTTCCTCTTAACTTGTTGACGATTAAGGTGGTCAGTGCCTCGCCCTCGATATCCTCTGCTACGATCAGCAGTTTGGAACCGGACTGTACGATCTGCTCCAGAACCGGAAGGATCTCCTGAATGTTGGAAATCTTCTTATCGGTAATGAGGATGTACGGATCGTCCAGATTTGCTTCCATCTTATCCATATCGGTGCACATGTAAGCGGATACATAACCACGGTCGAACTGCATACCTTCTACCAGATCAAGCTCGGTCTTCATGGTCTTGGACTCCTCGATGGTGATAACGCCGTCTTTGGAAACCTTCTCCATAGCGTCTGCTACCATCTCGCCAACCTCATCGTCTGCTGCGGAAATAGATGCAACACGCGCAATGCTCTCACGTCCGGAGATCGGCTGGCTCATCTTTGCGATAGCCTCAACAGCAGCCTCGGTTGCTTTCTTCATACCCTTTCTTAATACGATCGGGTTAGCGCCTGCTGCCAGGTTCTTCATACCTTCGTTGATCATAGCCTGTGCCAGAACGGTTGCGGTGGTGGTACCATCACCAGCGACATCGTTGGTCTTGGTAGCAACTTCCTTTACCAGCTGTGCGCCCATGTTCTCAAACGGATCTTCCAGCTCGATCTCTTTTGCGATGGTCACACCATCGTTGGTGATGAGCGGAGCGCCGAAGGACTTGTCAAGAACTACGTTTCTTCCTTTCGGTCCAAGGGTTACACGAACAGTATCTGCCAACTGATTTACGCCTGCTTCCAGGGCTTTTCTGGCTTCTACGCCATATTTAATCTGCTTTGCCATGATTCAAATTCCTCCAGTTTCTATAATATATGCGATGTATTACTCGATTACTGCCAGAATGTCGTTCTGCTTTACGACAACGTATTTCTCGTCCTCAACCTCTACCTCGGTTCCGGAGTACTTGGAGTAGATAACCTTATCACCCGGCTTTACCTGCATGGTGATTTCTTTGCCGTCAACCACACCGCCAGGACCTACTGCTACTACCTCTGCCTGCTGCGGTTTCTCTTTTGCCTGGCCCGGAAGTACGATACCAGATTTGGTAGTTTCCTCTGCCACAAGCTGCTTTAATACAACCCGATCAAATAACGGTACTAATTTCATGGATAACTCCTCCTTACATCGAATCTTTTTTCGTTGCGGTCCACACACGGTGAACGAAACTTTTCTTTATTTAAGGGGTTCTTAAAATCCCCTCTCTGATGTACATTACCATTTATAGCACGAGTTGTTAGCACTGTCAATAGTTGAGTGCTAATTTTATCTATTTTTTATAACTTTCCCCTTTCTTTTTTACTCTCTTCGTATTAAAATTACTTTTATAAAGAATATTCGTAACTGCCGGGAATGGACCCACAGCGAATGTTCAAAGAAAGGAGTACAGGGGTATGGCAAAAAAAGCTTTTGGAAAACTGGCAGCCCTCTTAACCATTGCAGGCGCTGCTGCAGCCGGCATTTCTTACCTGACGAAATACCGGTCTTTTAATAAGGAACTGGATGAAGACTTCCACGATTTTGAGGATGAAGACGACACCGAAGTGCCGGACAGCACCATGAGCCGCAATTATGTTTCCCTTCACGCAGACAAGGACGAATTTCTGGTAGCCGCAGGCGACATGATGAACGCCGCAAAGGATGCTGCCAGCGCCGCAAAGAATATGGTAAAGGATGCTGCTGCCATCGTGGCAGACAACACCCGTGAAGCAGTCAGCGTTGCAAGGGACGGCGCACAGAAGGCCACCGTTGTTGCGGAGGATACCGTAGAAAAGGCAGAAAGTGCTGTGGAGGACGCTGTCATCAAAACAGCTGATGCCATGGAGAGCGCAGCAGAAACCGTCTCCGACGCCGTGGAAGAGACCACAGAGAAACTGGCCGAAGCCACTGACAAAGCAGAGGATATCACCCCGGAGGATAAACCGGTGGAAGAAAAAGAGGCTACATCTGAGGAAAACGCAGTCGAAGAAGCTTCCGCTACCACCGTCAGTGACGATACCGAAGCGTAAAACGAAAACAGTTGAAACAGGAAAGAAGCAGAACACGGAGTTCTCATAACTCTGTGTCCTGCTTCTTTTTTGCTGCCATGCACATTCTTGCGCCGGGGCATGCCTGCCGACTTCAGTACGTTATGCTCCCCAGCATTCCATAAGGAGCCGTACTCCTTCCATAATCTGTGCTTCGCTTAAGCTCGCGTACCCCAGCACTACCGTGGCTGGCCGGTGATCATGCTCCGGATGGATAAAGTAACTGCTCAGTCCGTACACCTTCACGCCCGCTTCCGCTGCTTTCTGAATCAGTTCTTCCTCCGACTCTCCTTTTTGGGAGGTCAGAAGAATGTGAATGCCTGCGTATTCCCCGCGGATTTCAAACCGTTCCCTGAGTGGCTCGATCTGCTCCATCAGAAGATCATGCTTGGTTTTATAGATGGCGCGCATGCGGTTTAAATGGCGCTCAAAATAGCCGCCCGACAAAAACTGGTACAGAATGTTCTGATCGATGCGCGACACCGTGGATGCATAAAAGGAGGTCTGGCTGCGGTAACGTGCCAGCAGCTGCATCGGCAGCACCAGATAGCTGACACGGATGGCCGGCGCAATACATTTGGAAAAGGTTCCCAGATAAATGACCCGTCCGCTCCGATCCATGCCCTGCAGCGCCGGAATTGGTTTTCCACGGTAACGGAATTCACTGTCGTAATCATCTTCTATGATATAGCGGTCCGGTGTTTCCACCGCCCACTTTAATAGCTCCTGGCGGCGGCCTACTGGCATGACGATTCCCGTCGGGAACTGGTGGGAAGGCATCACATAAGCCGCATTAGCCCCGCTCTTCGCCAGAAGCTCCGGCTCCATGCCGTTTGCGTCCATCTCCACCGGACAGACCTCATACCCAAGGCTCTGGAACACCCGGTATGCCTGTTTGTAGGTTGGATTCTCCATGGCGATCACATGCTTTCCCTCTAAAATCTGGGACAACAGCATCAGCAGGTACTCACTTCCCGCGCCCACAATAATCTGCTCCGGGCTGCAGTTAACCCCGCGGGCCGAGTGCAGATAACTGCGGATGGCCTCCCGAAGTCCCGGCTCCCCCTGATGGTTTCCGGAATGAAACATTTCTTTATTATCATCGACCAGCGTGTTGCGGCTCAGCTTTCTCCAGACATGATAAGGAAAGCTGTCCAGATCAATGCCTCGCGGAGAAAAATCCACACGCCACCCTGCATCCGGCTCCGAAGTCGTTTCCATCTCCAGAGTGCCGGAAGACCCGGTCTCCACCAGTTCCTCCAGATGACTGACAAAATAGCCGCGGCACGGCCGGGCTTCCATATATCCCTCGGCCAGCAGCTGGTCATAGGCCATCTGCGTTGTGCTGCGGCTAACTTTCAAATGCTCCGCCAGAACCCGCGTGGAGGGAAGACGGTCGCCCGCTTTTAAGGCGCCGCTCCGGATCTCCGCGCAGATATGGGAGTAAATCTGTTCATACAGTGGTTTTTTTGACCGGGAATCAAGCGGAATCAAAAGTTCCATCATCTCATCCCCTAATCTTATTTCTGGATCTTAAAGGAGCTCTTTAAGGAAACGATCCGGTTAAATACCGGCTCGCCCGGCTTGCTGTCCTTGCAGTCTGCGCAGAAGAAACCATTGCGGACAAACTGGAAGCTGTCGTAAGCCTTTGCCTCTGCAAGAGCCGGCTCCACATAGCAATTCTTTAAGATGGTGAGAGAATTCGGGTTTAAGTTGAGGCTTCCGTCCTCATTTAACTTGCCCTTCTCCTCATCTACGATATTCTCGTACAGGCGAACTTCAACCTGCTTTGCAGTCTCAGCTGCAACCCAGTGGATGGTGCCCTTTACCTTACGCTCGCAGAAGCCGGAACCGCTCTTGGTAGCCGGATCATAGGTAGCGTGTACTACGGTCACATTGCCGTTTTCGTCTTTCTCAAAACCGGTACAGGTTACGAAATAAGCGCTCATGAGGCGAACCTCGTTGCCCGGGAACAGACGGAAGTATTTACGCGGCGGCTCCTCCATGAAGTCCTCGCGCTCGATGTAGAGTTCTCTGCCGAACGGAACCATACGGGAGCCAAGCTCCGGATTCTCCAGGTTGTTCGGAACCTCCAGCATCTCGGTCTGGCCCTCCGGATAGTTGTCGATGACCAGTTTTACCGGATCCAGGATTGCCATCATGCGGGCTTTCTTTAATTTCAGATCCTCACGGATGCAGTACTCCAGCATCGCGTAGTCAACAGAACTGTTTGCTTTGGATACGCCAACCAGGTCTACAAACTTGCGGATAGCCTCCGGGGTATAGCCACGTCTGCGCAGTGCAGCGATGGAAACCAGGCGCGGGTCGTCCCAGCCGTCTACGATACCGTCTTCTACCAGCTTCTTGATGTAACGCTTACCGGTGATGACGTTAGTCAGGTACAGCTTTGCAAACTCGATCTGGCGCGGCGGATTTTCAAACTCGCACTCGCGCACGACCCAGTCGTACAGCGGACGGTGGTCCTCAAACTCCAGGGTACAGATGGAATGAGTAATATGCTCAATGGCATCCTCAATCGGATGCGCAAAGTCGTACATCGGGTAAATGCACCATGCGTCACCGGTATTGTGATGAGTCATGTGTGCCACACGATAAATAACCGGATCTCTCATGTTGATGTTCGGGGAAGCCATGTCAATCTTGGCGCGAAGCACCTTCTCGCCGTCCTGATACTTGCCCTCTTTCATCTCCTCGAAGAGCTTTAAGTTCTCCTCGATGCTGCGGTTGCGGTATGGGCTCTCCTTACCCGGAGTGGTGAAATCACCGCGGTACTCACGGATCTGGTCTGCAGTCAGGTCACAGACGAAAGCCTTTCCCTTCTTAATTAAGAGAACCGCGCACTCATACATCTGCTGGAAGTAGTTGGACGCGAAAAACAGTCTGTCCTCAAAGTCTGCCCCCAGCCACTTGACATCGGCCATAATGGACTCGACGAACTCGGTTTTCTCTTTGGTCGGGTTGGTATCATCAAATCTTAAATTGAACTTGCCGCCGTATTTCTGGGCAAGACCGTAGTTTAATAAAATGGACTTGGCATGTCCGATATGCAGGTAACCGTTCGGCTCCGGCGGGAAACGGGTCTGAACGTGATTATAAACACCCTCAGCCAGATCTTTGTCGATCTCCTGCTCAATAAAGTTCTTGGAAACAACTTCTTTCTCTTCCGCTGTCTCTAAAACTTCTTTTTCTTTTTCCATCGTGAAGTCCTCCATACTGTTTGCGGCGTCTTCTGCAGGCCGCATGATAATAACTTATGATAACACATTTCCTTTAAATGGGAAAGGGGGTAAATGGCTTCCAAAATTTTTTAAACTTTTTTTGAAAATAGTGTTGACATTTGTAGAACCCCATGCTATATTATATGAGGTTCGCTGCTGTGGCTCAGTCGGTAGAGCGTCGCATTGGTAGTGCGGAGGTCACGGGTCCGATTCCCGTCAGCAGCTCTTTTATCTTAAGTCGAAAACCTTTGGAAATCAATGGTTTTCGACTTTTTTGTTTCTAAAAATCTGAAGACACGTGAAGACATCCTAATCAGACAGGAACTGCCTGACAGACTCTGGCCTGCAGGCAGTTTTTACTTGATTACAGGTAACTGTTCAGTAGGTCTGCGCATTCACTGCGCTGACCGTATGAAAACATGGGCTTGCAGGCAAAAATCCCATT